>JBDSIH010000161.1:0-2556 GCA_039918055.1 Chthoniobacterales bacterium | reverse complement strand
GGTGCAGGCATCAGCGGTGCCGTTATTGCCGAGCGTCTTTCCCGCGAGGGATTGGATGGTATCGTTCTCGATAAGCGCGAAGTTGCCGGAGGAAGTACCAGTGCCAGCACGGCATTACTTCAATATGAAATCGATACCCCGCTTACGGAGCTTACGAAGAAAATGGGACGCAAAGATGCGGAGCGCGCCTATCGCGCATGCTATAAAAGTATCGATGCCACCGAAAAGCTTGCGGAGAGTCTGAAGATTGATTGCGGCTTTGAGCGTCGCAGGAGCGTTTACCTTGCGTCGAAGGCTTCACACGCGCCCCTATTGCTCGAAGAGTGGAAGGCACGAAAAGAGGCGGGCATATCCGTTAAATATCTGGAAAAGCAAGATATTGAAAAACGCTTTTCCTTCTCACGGGAGGCCGCGCTGCTTTCCGATCAGGCGGCGCAGATGGATTGCTACCGCTTCACGCACGGGTTACTGCAACGCGCGGTTGCGCATGGGGCTCGCATTTTTGACCGTACGCATGTCGTGAAGCAGGATACGAATTCAAAACCGGTGCGGCTGACAACGGATAAGGGAAACACAGTTACCTGTAAACAGGTCATTTTTGCCATGGGCTATGAGGCGCAGAAATTGCTGCCGCCGGGCCTGGTAAAGATGAAGAGTACCTATGCCATGGCCAGTGAACCGCTGGAAAAATTTCCGGGATGGTGGAAGCGGTGCCTGCTTTGGGAGACCGCACGTCCCTATTTTTACATGCGTACTACGCAGGATGGACGGGCGATTATCGGGGGAGAAGACGACGATTTCCGTAATCCTGAGCGACGCGACGCATTAGTAGAGAAAAAAGCCAAACGCCTTGAAAAACGATTTCGCCAGATGTTTCCGGACATCGCGCTTGAACCCGCCTATCATTGGGCGGGGACATTCGGTGAGACTAAGGACGGGCTCGCCTACATCGGTGCATTGCCAAAGATGCCGAACTGCCAATTCGTCCTCGGCTTCGGTGGAAACGGCATTACCTACAGCGTGATTGCTTCCGACATCATTCGCGATGCGCTTTTCGGGAAGAAAAACAAGGACGCGCATGTCTTTCGTTTCGATCGGTAGCCGGTCATTCCAACTATAGCCTTGCCATGGAAATGCCATTTCGGAAACAAAGGGGCATGGCTAAAAAAATTGTTTCCTCCCTTATTCTTCTCTTCGCTTTGACTTCACCCGCTCTTGCCGGAGATGGAACCTGGCATCCCACAACCCTGGGAGGCGCGCTTCTTGCGTCCGCGGCTTTCGGACTATTGGGGATAGTCCTGGCGATTATCGGATTTAAACTGTTTGATCTCATCACTCCGTTTAATCTCGAGAAGGAAATTTGTGAGAATAAAAACATGGCCGTCGGTATTCTTTGTGGCGCCATTCTGCTTGGGATCTGCTGGATCATAGCGGCATCGATCAGCTGAGAAGTTTCTGGCGTTTTAAAAAACAGGAGATTTCCATCGTGAAGAAATCCAGGAAGGTCATTCTTCTCATTACCGGATCGTTTGTATTCGGTGCATGCGGAAAATCTCCGACAAACTACATCGTCTCCAGAGACGGCACTGCGGTATCGTCGTCCAGCGCTTCGCCCACGCCGACGCCAGGCAGGGCGGTTGGTCGTAGTGGGTGGTCTTATTTTTGGGGAGGTGGTGGCAGTAGCGGTGGCGGCGGTTCCCATGTCAGCGGAAGCCGTACCAGTGTTTCACGGGGCGGATTCGGGTCGCACGGAAGCGGCGGAGGCGGGGGATAGGATGTGGCGCATTCAGATCGATCCGCGGAGGGATTGGAGAAAAAAAGTCGAAGAGCTTGGCTTTATCTACCATTCGATTGACGGGCTATGCTGGAATGAATCGGCGTGTTACAAGTTTACCGCAGCCGAGATCGACGTGCTGGAAGCGGCGACGAATGAACTCTACCGCCTCTGTCTTGCGGCGGCGGAACGCGTAATCGAGAATGGTCTTTTTTCGCACCTGTGTATTCCTGATCGTTACGTGCCGCTGATTAAAAATTCATGGGAACGAGAAGACCTTTCTCTTTACGGGCGTTTTGATCTTCAGTTTGACGGAATCAACCCGCCAAAGATGTATGAATATAATGCGGATACGCCAACGTCCCTGCTGGAAGCCGGAGTGATTCAGTGGCACTGGCTGCAGGACCGCTTTTCGGGAGTGGATCAGTTTAATTCCATTCATGAAAAGCTCATTGCGCGTTGGAAAGAGGCGGAACTGAAAAGTATGGTGCATTTCACCTGCATTCGTGACCATGAGGAGGATTTCGTCACCACGATCTATCTTCAGGATACCGCCATGCAGGCGGGCCTGAAGACGAAGCATCTTTTTATCGATGAGATCGGATGGGATGGCTCACAATTTGTGGATATTCAAAACGAACGCATTGAAACCCTCTTCAAGCTTTATCCCTGGGAGTGGCTGATTGATGAGCAATTCAGTCCCCATCTTCTTGTCGAGCCATGGCGGGTTGTCGAGCCTGCGTGGAAAATGATTCTCAGTAATAAGGGCATTCTGCCGATTT
>JBDSIH010000160.1:0-13440 GCA_039918055.1 Chthoniobacterales bacterium | reverse complement strand
GGGATGCGGCCGGCAGCAGTGGCCGCTTTTCCAAGATAGCCTGCGCCGCGTCGATAAATCTGCGCGGGCTTGTCGTTGCTTTTTACGAGAAGGGTATTGGGTGCATTCTGATGCCACTCCAGGCTGCCCTTTTCGCCGTAGACGCGAATGTTCAGGTTATTCTCCTCGCCCACGGAAATCTGCGAACTGTGCAACACGCCTTTCGCGCCGTTATCAAAACGCAGAAGAACATTGACGTCATCGTCCACCTTTCTGCCTTTTACAAAAGACGTAATATCCGCAGCCAGTTCGCGGATATGAAGACCTGTGATGTATTCTGCGAGATTTTCCGCATGTGTGCCGATATCTCCCACACATCCGCCTGCGCCGGTACGCGCGGGATCCGTGCGCCACTCGGCCTGTTTCTGGCCATCGGATTCGATGCGATCAGCCAGCCAGCCCTGCGGATATTCCACGACGACTTTGCGGATGACCCCTAGCTCGCCCGTGCTTACCAGCTCGCGCGCCTGTTTCACCATTGTGTAGCCGGTATAGTTATGCGTAAGACAAAAAAGTTTTTCCGTGCGCTTTACCACTTCTTCAAGCTGACGGGCTTCCGCCACATCAAAGGTCATCGGTTTTTCACAAACGACGTGAAAGCCATTTTCCAGCGCGAGCACAGCAGGTTTGAAATGCACGTGATTCGGCGTGACGATGGAAACAAAATCCATGCGCACATCTTCCGGAAGTGCACGCTCTGCTTTGATCATTTCCTCAAAATTTGCGTAGCAACGTTCCGGCGGCAGAAATAATTCCGCCCCCGATGCTTTAGAAACTTCTGCGCGGGAAGAAAACGCACCGCAGACGAGTTCAATATTTCCATCCAACGCAGCCGCCATGCGGTGCACAGCGCCGATGAATGCGCCCTGCCCGCCGCCGATCATCCCCATCCGCAATTTGCGATGCTTCATGGTAGTTGGAATCAGGCGAGGGCTGCTGCGAGAGGTGCGGGCTTCCCGGCATCGAGGCAAACTTCGTGCCCCGTTCTCGCCGATGTTTCGAGCGCATCAAGCACACGTTGCACGCCGAGCGCCTGGTCAAGCGTGACGCAGAGATCCTCCTTGCCATGCAGATGATTCACAAAGTTGTGGAATCGGTCCGCATGCGGGTAACGCATTGTGGCCTGTGGCTCAGGAACGATTGCGTATTCCCCTGTGCTCGCATCAGGACGAAACAACTTGCCCTCCATGGCAGTTGCCCCGCCTTCGGTGCCGAAAAGATGTACCTCGCTGATGTTTTTTTCCTCGGCATGGCAGGCCCAGGCGACATTAAGCGCAACCGTCTTCCCATTGGCGAAGCGAATGAGACCGGCTGCAAAATCCTCGACATCGAATGGCGTATTGACGGATTCCGACTTACCCCATGTGCCTTCACCCAATCCGCGATTGCCGAATTTGGTATAGGTCGCGCCGAATACGGATACGGGCTGGAAATCATTCAACATGTGGAAGCTGAGATCGATAAGATGGACGCCGATATCGTAGAGACATCCGCCGCCTGCGAGGGATTTATTGCCAAACCACGTGCCCAGCTTGGGAATGCCCGTGCGGCGCATCCATGAGGCTTTGACATGATAGACTTCTCCCAGTGCATTCTGCTCCACGAGTGTCTTGATCCGCTGGGTTGGTTCTTCAAAGCGCAGGTTCATTCCAAGCATCAGGATTTTACCAGTTCTGCGCGATACTTCTGCGGCCTGTTCGGCTTCCGCGAGATTGATGGCAAACGGTTTTTCCAGAATGACGTGCTTACCCGCTTCCAGCGCCTGAATCGTCAGCGGCACATGAAATTTATTTGGCACAGCGATGTAGACGGCATCGATATCCGGATTGGCAAATAATTCCTCCGCAGTCGCATAAGATTTTGGAATGGAATATGCATCACACAGCTCCTTAAGACTGCGGGGGTTAATATCCTGCGCAGCGACGACTCGTGCATCAGGGTGTTTATTAATTGCGGTTGCCGCATAAGAGGCAATCTGCCCCGCGCCGATGAATCCGAAACGAATAGGTGACATATTATTTTTTCGTAGAAGGGGTTACTATGGGAGATGGCGTGGTCGGTGCTGGTTTTGGTATCGCCTTCGGAGAAGAAGATTTTACGAAACTCTCAAGCCCCTTGTTAAAGACAACATCTATATCTGATTCGCTAAGAACCTTGTTTGTGAAAAATCCAAAATCATCGACATAGCTTCCCGGTGCCAGTCTGGAAAATCCTACAAGTGTAACCGCACCCTGTGCCGCAGGAATACTCGTAACTCCCTGAGAGGCCGTTTCCCCGTCTCCCATAGTTACTCCATTCACGTAGAAGACGACTTTTCCTTCATCGAAAGTCATTGCAACATGCATCCACTCCCCGGGCTCCATAAAAGGAATTTTCGCAGACCGTGCGCCCAACCTTGCGCCATTGGTTCCGACGAAACTAAAAAAGAGACATTTATAGGAGATGGAATAATTGAGCGCAAAATACCCCGGCGTACCGCCCGGTAAACGCTCCACAATGAAAAAGTCGCCAGTGGTTGCAGACTTTATCCAAAAGGTAATCGTCATCTTTTGAATTTCCTCAATAAATTCTGAAGGCATCGTCGTAAATCCTGAGATAAGATTTCCCGAAGGTCCTTTCTTCTCATCGATTACCATGCTGCCTTTGCCGAATTTGGCTTCTGTGGTAGTTTGATGCGTATCTCCCACGTACTTAACGCTATACTGCCCATCATTGGCATTTGTCAGCATTGCGGGATCATTATTGTCCTCGAAATAATATAAAAAATCACCTGCACGAACTTCTGTAAACAGGACAAATATGCAGGCAAACAGAATAAGTGATTTCTTCATAATAGATTAGAAACGTATTGGTTTTGTTAAATAATAGGGTAGAAATAGTCTCCCCCGAGTGGGTGTGATTTATCCATGGATAATAATTGTGAAAAAGTAGTTTCTTTTGTCGAAAACTCCAGTCCTCCGATTTCCTCTGGAACACGTCCTCCGGCTGTCGAGTTAGATGCCCTCGTTCTGGAAGGAGCCTATCACTACATTCAGGAAAAAGGAAAGAACCCCATACGGCTGGAAATTCCACCGTATTATGAACGTATAGAATTAGTCACCGGCGGGCGGGGGTGGATTCAGGATAACTACGAGTGGCGGGAAGTTGTGACTGGCGATCTCATTTGGAATAAGCCCGGCAATTTCACAATCGGCAAAAGCGACCTCGAAAATCCTTACCGCTGTCTGGCTGTCACGCTGGTTACGCATAAAAAATCCGGACTGGGCATTCCGCGCTTTTCGCGCTGGGCCCAGGCGAGGGACGTGTTGAATTTCACCCGCGAGGTCGTCAAACTATTTGGGAACGAAACCTGCGACCGTAGCGTGCTACGCAACTACCTTATGAGCAATCTGCTTCTGCGCATCGAATTACATCATCGCAATACCGGCTGGGAAAATGTGCCCGACTCCATTCGCAATGTGTTAAAATGGCTTGAACAAAATTTCGCACAGTCCTGTAAAATTCAGGACCTGGCAAAGATAGCCGGCTGGTCTCCCGCTTATCTGCATGATGCATTTCAGCAGCACCTGCACACCACTCCGCACCAAGTTCTAATGTCCCTGCGTCTTCGTGCTGCGTGTGAGCGACTGGTCTCCACTTCTCAACCCATGAAACAAATCGCATCGGAATGCGGATTTACGGACGCGTCCACCTTTACGCATGCGTTTAAAGCGGGGCGAGGCCTCACGCCAAAAGCTTATCGTCAGCGCTACATGCACCTTGTCATGGAAGACGAGGATAAGACGGCATCTTAACGAATCTGTTTAGCGTTACTAAAAAGCCACGGAAACGCGACCTCCGAGGACAAAGGCATTTCCCAATGTCTGATTACCCCCGGGATTGATGATATACTGAAGATCGGGCTGAACGCTTAGCCACTTATTAAGCTGCGCCTGATAGGTAACCTCAACCACCATTTCCGCGCCCACACCGGTCAGCCCGCTGTTTAGCTCTGCCTGCTGCGCTCCCTGACCTAATTGCGCATAAGCAAAAGCGATGCCGAAAATATCCTTATCGCGCGTGGGAATAAGCCCTTTGTAGTTTATCCCCGTATCGAAATAAAATCCCACGAAGTTGCGGTCTTGTGGGTCAAAAGCGATACGTCCGAACCAACCCAGGCCCTGATCGGATTTTGCCGCTGCGCTGACTTCCTTATGGTCGGCCGTGGCCTTGCCATCTTTGGCGAGGCTGGCGGCAGGCACTGGCTTTCGCCAGAGCATCTGGTCCACGATGAAGTAAATTCCGTAATCTCCATATACGGAACTTCCATTCGCGTAGTTTACAAATTCCGCTGTGTGAAACCATGCACCCGCTTTGAATTGTCCGGGTAATCCCGTTTCAGCATCGCGATGATTCCACCGAAATTGTGCTTCATTGATAAAGAAATAACCGTTCGCACTGTTCAGCTGCCAGCGGAAGCCGTAGCGGTTTACATTCTGCGCATAGACATTTCCCTGAAAAGCGGCGGTCTGGAACGTGAACCAATCCACAGGATTAAGCGCGAGGCGTATCCCCAGCGTGCCTATGGGGTAAGCGGGGCCGCCATTCGGAACATTGTTGCCCATGAAAGCCGGCCAGCCAAAGGTACTGTTAATGAAGGTTGCCGCGTAATCGGAAATAATAAATTCCGTATCGGCTCCAAGCTGACCCATCCGGAGGGAGACTTTATCATCAAGCAGCTTTTGCTGAAACCAGAGTTCAAACATGCGCAGCGTCTGAAAGCCCGCGATATTGGAAACGGTAAGAAAATTGCCGACATGCTCCTGAGATATGTCACTCCCGCTCAGCCACAGCCAGTTTGTTCGTATGCTGGCGTCCTTCCAGCCCACGGCTTTTTCCAGATCCAGATTAAGGCCAAAGTTCAATAGCCCTGTATAGACAGAACCTCGACTCATGCCTCCTGTCGTATTGCCCCATACTTCCGCCGTGTAGCCGCCAAAAATATCAACGCCATGATCTTTTAACTTTGTGCGTTCGCCCCACCAGTCGCCCGTCACGCCATCGGTAAAAAATATGCTTTGCGGAAATTGGGATATGTTTTCGGGAAAATCCGGCGCGGACGCAGGATCGGCGGCAAAAACCCTTCCAAGGCTACATGTGGCAAAAAGTAGAATCAGAAATTTGCGTTTCATAGGCTCTTTTTAAACGATTTTCAAGAGCTGACCCGAAGCAAGTTCGCTCGCTTCTCTGTTAATGGATATCCAGACGGATTGAGAGCTGAAATTCTGAATATGATTGCCCGCTACATCGGTACGAAGTTGCGTGATAGCACGGAGATAGTCCGCGATTTCAATATTCAGGTGAAATGTGCTTTTAACACCGTGCCTTTTCAGGATTTCAACAAATTTGCGGTCCTGTCTCACGCCGTCGTCATAGCTCAGTGTCACGGCCTTCCTTTTACCGCCGGGAAAAAGATTGTGCTGAATGAGATTCATCCGCGCTACTTACCCTGGAGTCTCCGCACGCGCAGCTTGATATGGCCTATAATTACGATATGCAGCAGCACGGCGATTCCGCCGGCCAGTAGATGCATGGAAAGCGCGGCGTGGGATGCATCCGAAACCACCACCGCTGACCATACTCCCAGCGGCAGAAACGCGAAAATGGCGGTCAGTAAACCGGGATTATAACGTCGGACGACAAGGCCTGCCATGACATGCGTAACAGCATTCACCAGCGTGAGATAAATCGCAATAAGACCCAGCGCCAGATTGCAGTAAATAGCCAGGTACAGACTGATGAGGATATAGACCCAGACGCCCAGGGAGTTGATCACAAATACCGCCTCGGGAGTAAGCGCATCCAGACCATGACCGACAACCTGATTCACGAAGGAGCGAAAGCGATCATGATAATGCTCCTCAAGCTGGTGAAACATATACAGCGGCAACTGCGCATAAACGAGTGTCAGCGGCAGCCCTGCGAAATGATAAAACGGAACCAGTAGCGCCGTGAGAAAGCAGCCAGTGAAAAAGGCCGCATACGGCCATTGAATAAGGAGCCATTTCATAATAGTGGGAGGAGCGGGGTTAAGAATGAATCTCCCGTCAGGAAATCGTCAATGTTTCTTTCGCTCCAAAACCTTACTCAGCTCCGATACGCCGGTGCGCGGAGCCTGGCAGGTAAAGTTTTCACATAGATAAAATGCGCCCTTATTCTCGATCGGCTGAAAGGGCTTAAGAACCCCCGCCAAAACTCCCGTCGTCGCCCGTTGTGTGTCACGTAGCAGTGTGACCATGTCGGGAAGGTAAAAGGCGTGAAGCATTTTCACCATTTGCTTCGTATCTGCATCAGTACCGACGAGGACCATCTGCTTCGACGAATGAAGCGTGAAGTCCAGCGCGCAGAGCATCTGCGGAAGCGCCATGGGCGTTTGTATCAATGCGGGAGAGGAGGAAGCGAGAATCCTTCGCGCGTGTTCCTCCAGGTCTTCGCGATGCAGCATGCGGCCGAGACGAATCAGATTCATCGCGGATATGGAATTTGCGGAAGGCTCGGCTCCATCGTAATCCTCCTTCATACGGAGCGGAACCAGAGGATCCCCTGCGGCGCTGCTGAAGTAGTTCCCCGCCTTTGTATCCAGAAAGCGCACGTCCTGCTGCTCCTGAAATTCAGACGCAAGATCCACCCAGCGCGGATCAAACGTCGCATCGTAAAGATCCAGAAATGCCTGGATAAGAAATGCGTAGTCCTCCGCAAAGGCCGTGATCGTGCCCGGCTCTTCCCGCCATGTGCGCAGAAGATTCCCTTTTTTATCGCGGAGATTTTTAAGAATAAATTCCGCGGCCCGGATTGCAGCGTCACGATATTGCGAATCGCCCAAAACACGATAGCCCTGCGCCAGCGCGGAAATCATGAGCGCATTCCATGCCGTCAGAATTTTATCATCGCGGTGCGGACGCGGCCGTTTTTCACGCAGGGCAAAGAGGATCTTTTTACTCTGTGCCAGCGATTCGGCTTCCGTTTGCGTAATGGGATGCCGCTGAATCAGGATATTCTTTCCGGTAAATTCATTGTGCGGATCGCTGCCAGCCGGCGCGTTTCCACCATCTTCAACGCCGTAAATGCGACAGAAAATTTCCGCATCCTGCGGGCTCAGCGCCTTTTGGATTTCCTGTTTCGTCCACACGTAAAATGCGCCTTCGGCATGTTCGGGCTTTCCAGCTTCAATCACGCTGTCCGCATCTTCTGCGGAAAAGAATCCGCCATCCTTGTGCGTCATATCGCGCAGCACGTACGTAAAAATTTCACGCGCGGTATCGGCATAGCGATTGTCTTTAGTAATGAGATAAGCATCGAGATAGCTGCCGGCCAGTTGCCCCTGATCGTAGAGCATTTTTTCGAAATGTGGCACATGCCAGTATTCATCCACGGAGTAGCGGTGGAACCCGCCTCCGAGCTGATCGTTCATTCCTCCGTCGGCCATTTTGCGCAGCGTGAACAATGTCATTTCCAGTGCGTGGGCAGATTGCTTTTCATGCCCCTCATCATGGGAATACCGGAATAAAAAATTGAATACGGAGGGGCGTGGAAATTTCGGCGCCCCGCCAAACCCGCCCTCTCGCTCATCAAAACTCCGTGCCAGTTGCGTATACGCCGTCTCAATTGGTGCCGCATCTTTCCGGAAAGCTTCCGTGGCTTCCTTTACCGCATTTTCGCGAAGCCCTTCCATGACATGGTTGCCCTGTTGCACGACGCCTTCGTGATTGGTTTTCCAGGCATCGGCAATCCGAAGGAGAACGGTTTTAAACCCCGCGCGGCCATAGCGATCCTCTGGTGGAAAATACGTGCCGCCGATGAAAGGCTTCCCCTCAGGCGTCAGCCATACGCTCATTGGCCAGCCGCCGCCGCCGGTCGTCGCCTGGACGAAGGCCATGTAGACACGGTCCACATCCGGCCGTTCCTCCCGATCCACTTTGATGCAGACAAAGTGTTCGTTCAGAATTTTCGCCACTGCGGGGTCTTCAAAGGATTCATGCGCCATGACGTGGCACCAATGGCAGGTAGAATATCCGATAGAGAGAAAGACGGGCTTGTTTTCCTTCTGTGCTTTTTCAAATGCCTCAGGGCCCCAGGGATACCAATCCACAGGATTGCTCTTATGCTGGAGCAGGTACGGCGATTTTTCGTGAGTGAGTCGGTTTAAAGTTTGGGCTTCGGAAGTCATGGAAAAAAAGGCTGCTGCAAGGGCGATGAAAGTGCCGGTAAATCGCACACTAAAAAGGTGACATCAGTTTGCGTAAGTGGCAATGGTTTGAATATGCAAAAGTCCGATGGAATGAATTATGCGCCGAAAGGTAAACCAAACCCGGTCTGCAAGCGCGGCGAATTTCCGATCGCGGCAGTTGCTCTCGACCACGGCCATATTTACGGACAATGCAATGCGCTAACCGAAGCCGGTGCGGAATTAAAATGGGTCTACGATCCAGACCCGCAAAAAGTCGCGACCTTTCAAAAAAACTATCCCGGTGCCAAAGCCGCCCGAAGCCTTGAGGAAGTTCTGGATGACCCCGAAATCCGCCTGGTTACGGCGGCGGCCGTACCTTCCGAGCGTGCGGCGCTGGGAATACGAGTGATGCGCGCCAGGAAGGACTACTTTACGGATAAAACGCCCTTCACCACGCTCAAGCAGCTGGAAGAAGCGCGGCAGGTGACTCAGGAAACCGGTCATAAATACATGGTTTATTATAGCGAACGCCTGCACGTAGAGGGGTCGGTCTTTGCTGGAGAGCTAATTGAACAGGGCGCCATTGGCCGCGTCATTCAGGTGCTCGGCATGGGCCCCCACCGCCTGAGTGCGGAAACACGCCCTGCGTGGTTTTTCGAAAAAGCGAAATATGGCGGTATTCTCACGGATATTGGCAGCCACCAGATCGAGCAATTTCTTTATTTTAGCGGAGCAAAGGACGCAAAAATCATCAGCGCCCGGGTTGAAAACTTTGCCCATCCCGAATATCCGGGGCTCGAAGATTTCGGCGAGACCTCGCTCATCGGCGATAACGGCGCTTCCAATTATTTCCGTATAGACTGGTTCACACCCACCGGATTGCGTACCTGGGGCGACGGACGCGCCTTTATCCTCGGCACCGAGGGATACATTGAAATCCGGAAATATATTAACCTTGCTGCGGACAATGATGGCGATCACGTGTATCTCGCCAATAAAGACGGGGAGAAACATTTTCATGTTTCCGGAAAAACCGGATTTCCATTTTTCGGAAGCCTAATTCGTGATTGCCTGGATCGAACAGAGACAGCAATGACGCAGGAACACGCCTTTAAAGCCGCTGAACTTTGTCTGCGTGCGCAGCTTGTAGCCGAAGAAAACCGTAAGTAAATATAGGGTCAGATAGGGTGCGAACTATCGGGTAGAATGTTCCTTATTCTGACCGTTAAATTTTTGGTATTTTTAAGTCACTTAAGGTTAAGGGCTTAAGGATTTTCGGCTGCTTAAGTAGTGAATAATTTTTATTTAATGGAAGCTTAAGAAAGCCTTTGCATGAAATTACCCATGCGCTTAGGTTGTTGGAATTCTTTATACCAGTTTCTGCGGTAACGCAGGAACAGCCGTGTTATGAATTCTAACCCCAGGAAAAATGCAGCGGAAGTGTCAACGGATTATCTCTCCCTTCTTAATTCGTTGCCCCATGGATTTGCCCTGCATGAGATTATTTTTAACCATGAGAACAAGCCTTACGACTACCGGTTTGTCATGGTCAATTCCGCTTTCGAGAAGATCACGGAATTAGGAGCAGATGAAGTAATCGGCAAAACGGTTCGGGAAATACTGCCGCACATTGATCAGCGCTGGAAAGATTTCTACGGACGCGTCATCATCACCGGCTGTGCGCTGGAGTTTGATGAGTTTAACAAAGATCTTAGCAAGCATTTCCGTGTCTATGTTTACAGCCCGCAACCCGGACATTTTGCGGTTATTTTTTATGATGTGACGCGCGAGGTGGAGGATGAAACTTCACAGGCCTACAGCAGGCGTTGGTTTCAACAGCTCTTCGATGCCGTTCCCGTCATGATGCTAAGCGTCGACGAAACTGGCAGAATACAAAACGTTAATCATTCCTTCCTGGAAAAAACCCGCTGGACGGGTGAGCAGCTCATCGGCAAGCCCATCTCGGACCTCATTCACTTTAATGGCGACAGCGGCGGAGAGAAAAATGATCTCGAATTCTGGGTGCAGCCGGAAACGCTAAACCTTCCCTGCCGTCTTGCGTTCAATAATTATCTGAACGGAAAGTTTCTGGTGGATTGTCGGCGCCTGCGCGATCCGCTCGGAAAAATACTAAGCATCTGTGTTTTCAAGGAAATGGATGTATCTGCGGGGTTGAGCGGCATCCTTGAGGAAAGTGAAGAGCGGTTTCGCAGTGCGTTTGAGCATTCAGGAATCGGCATGGCGCTGGTTTCCACGCATGGTTATTTCCTGCAGGTCAATCAGGCGCTTTGCCGGATCGTCGGCTACCGCGTGGATGAATTGCTAGCAGTGACTTTCCAGCAACTCACCTTTCCCGAAGACACCTCCGCCAATCTGGATAAACTGAACCACTTGCTTAGCGGAGAGATCGATTCTTACGCCATGGAAAAACGCTACATCCACAAGGATGGGCATCTCGTATGGGTTCACCTGACGGTGACAGCCGTCCATGATGAAAGCGGCGAGGTAAAACATTTAGTCTCGCAGGTGCAGGACATCACTGATCGTAAAAATTTTGAAGCCGAGCTACTGCGCGCGAAAGAGGCGGCGGAAGCCGGAAGCCGGGCTAAGTCCGCGTTTCTGGCCCAGATGAGCCACGAAATCCGGACTCCTATGAACAGCATTATCGCCCCGGCAAATATGCTGCTGGAAGAGCCACTTGAGGAGGACGTTCGCGACCTGGTGGACATGATTCAGAAATCCGCAGAGCATTTGATGAAAGTCATCAATGACATTCTCGATTACTCAAAAATCGAGGCCAACAAGATGGAGCTGGAGATTGTTCCCTTCCATTTGATCGAAGTGATCCAGGACGTCGTCGATCAGGCGAAGCTTGCGGCACAGACCAAATCGCTGACGCTGGAAAGCCATCTTGAGAACAACACGCCCGTCATCTGGAATGGCGATCCTTCCCGCATCCGACAGATCCTTTTCAATCTCGTTAATAATTCTGTCAAGTTTACGACCACCGGGTCCGTACGTATTCATGCCGGATGGCGCCCGAATCCCGGAAATCCCATCAAAACGTATTTACGCCTTGTAGTGGAAGATACCGGTATGGGCATCAGCCCGGATCAGCGCAAACATTTGTTCGAAGCATTTCAGCAGGCCGACTCCTCCATTCATCGCCGGTACGGAGGCTCCGGGCTTGGACTCGTGATCTGCCAGAAACTTGTGCAGCTCATGGATGGCTTCATTGACCTAAAAAGCGAAGTCGGCAAGGGAACGACGGTGGAAATTCTCATTCCGTGCAGCGTGGCGCAGGGGGAAGATGCCATCATTCAGAAGCGCACACCGACAGTCGTCAAACTTCCGCATCTTGCCAACCGGAAGGTATTGGTCGTGGACGATAATATCCCCAATCAGAAAGTTGCCGCCCAGATGTTGCTTCACCTCGGCTGCATTCCCAGCGTGGCGGCCAATGGGCAGGAAGCCGTCGAGATGCACCATCGGCAGGATTTCGACCTGATCCTCATGGATTGCGAAATGCCGGTGATGGATGGCTTCGAAGCCACTAAAAAAATTCGCGCGCAGGAACAAAAGAGCAACCTTCATATCCCCATAGTCGCACTTACCGCGCATGCCTCCTCGGCAACAAATCAGGACTGTTTTGCCAGCGGAATGGATGATTACCTAAGCAAGCCCGCGGAGCTTTCCGTTCTAGCCGGGACGCTTGAGCGGTGGCTCAGGGTTTCGAATTCGCAATAGATTCGAGAAAACAGCCGTAGGCATTTTTTATGCCTTCGCGAAGGCCGATCTTCGGCTTCCAGCCCAGCGCGGTAAGCCGGGAAACATCGAGCAGCTTGCGCGGCGTGCCATCGGGTTTCGAAGTATCGAATTCCAGCGCGCCTTTATAATCCAGCACCTCCCCAATCAGCAGGGCGAGATCGCGGATGGTAATATCCTCGCCGCAACCCATGTTGATGATGTCGGGCTTATTATAGTTCTTTAAAAGAAAAACGCAGGCATCCGCGAGATCATCCACATGGAGAAATTCGCGCCGCGGAGTTCCGGTTCCCCAAAGGGTAATGGATGCTGCTCCTGTTTGTTTGGCTTCATGCACCTTGCGGATCAGCGCGGGAAGCACGTGAGAGGTATGCAGATCGAAATTATCATTCGGCCCGTAAAGATTCGTCGGCATGGCCGAGATGAAGTTCTTCCCGTATTCGCGGGCGTAGGCCTGGCAAAGCTTGATGCCGGCGATCTTCGCAATCGCATACGGCTCGTTGGTTTCCTCCAGTTCTCCCGTCAGCAGAGAGGCTTCAGAAATCGGCTGCGGGGCAAGCTTGGGATAGATGCAGGAACTGCCCAGAAACAGGAGCTTGCGGACGCCATATTCGTGCGCACATGAAATCAGGTTGTTTTGAATCCGGAGATTCTCCAGCAGAAACTCCACGGGCTTTTCGTAATTAGCCAAAATACCGCCCACTTTTGCGGATGCCACCACGACGACTCCCGGTTGCTCCTGCTTAAAAAATGCCTGTACGGCCGCCTCATTACAAAGGTCGAGTTCCGCGCGGGTACGGAAGAGGAGATTGGTATGTCCATCCGCCTGTAAATGGCGGCAAATCGCGCTGCCCACCATGCCACGATGCCCTGCAATATAGATCTTTTCGTTCTTTTCCATTGTTACGATCTGCTTCCCGTTGCTTCTGCATAGCCTGTGCCGCTTTCCTGGGCAATATGAAATAGCCGCTTTACGGTTGCTGATGACTCGCTAACGTTGGCGGATGCAGACGCTGCGCCATACCGATTCGAATTTTAAAAAGGCGATCTCCCAGCTGGATCGCCATTATCATCCCGAGGCAAAAGTCCGCGATACCGTTGCCGAAATTCTTGCTTCCGTCCGGAAACAGGGTGATCGCGCCGTAGCGCATTACACACAGAAATTTGACGGTCCGAAACTCAGCCCGGCGCGCTTTCGCGTTTCGGAAAAAGAAATTAAAGCTGCAGTTTCCGCACTGGAACCAAAAGTCCGCCGTGCGCTGCTTGCCGCCCGCGCCAATGTGGCCGCATTTGCGCAAAAGAGTCTTCGCCAGACCTGGAAAATGAAAAACCGGCAGGGCGCGATTGTTGGCGAACGTTTTGATCCGTTTCAGCGCGTGGGACTTTACATTCCCGGCGGTACAGCCCCGCTGGTCTCCACCGCGGTAATG
>JBDSIH010000159.1:0-5452 GCA_039918055.1 Chthoniobacterales bacterium | reverse complement strand
CACCGTTAACAAGGGTTGGGTTCGTCACGAGAGTGAAGCAACTGTTAAAGAACGTGTCGGTGGTCCCAAAAAGACCTATCCGATTGATCGTCACAAGGTCCTTGTGGATTCTGACCGCGCATGGAATGCGGGAACGAAGTACAGTGCTTCCAAGGGCGCAGCTCTTGCCACGGCGAAGGTGGCTCTAACGCAGAAAAATGCGACATCGGATCCTATCTGGACGGTCCAATGCTATGACGCGAACAATAAGTATATTGGCACCGTTGTAATTCTGGCTACGACCGGAGCGGTAGTTTCAGGCAGTTAAACCGCAATCAATACGGCTTTTATTCTATTCTGGAAAGGGCTGGACGCGTTTCGGTTTCCTGACCCAGCTTTGCAAGATTGGCGATAAGTCCACCCGTTTCGTGATGATGATGCATTTCCTGATGCAGTATTTCTTCGGCATCCGTTGTACGCTGAAGCTTCATATACACAGTCGCCAATACCGCCGCGCTGCGCTCTGTGTGAAGATCAATGGCACGGAGACGTTCAGCCGGCTGAAGCATGTCTGTGTAAAGTCCCACCGTCAGGGATTGAATGATAAGTGCGGCCAGTTGCTGCGGATTACTCCATGCCTTTTTCAGGTTCACGGGTAAAATGTGTTCACACCAGTCCTCCCTGCTTATAAAGCACTTTCGTCCCTGCTTGTCGTAAGCGTGAATTATTTCTTTGCGCTCCGGATAGTCTCTCTCTGACCTTGCCAGTTTGGGATTAATGAATGTCTTTTTTTTGCCAAACATATTGATAAGTAATTCTGCAATGACCTAGGATTAGGCAGGTCTCCCTCTGCGAGTAACTCTGAAGTTGTAACAAAGTCGAAACATACAAGTACATGGAGAAGCCGCATTTATTGCGTGCCGAAGCGATGGAAGGGCAGATAGCCCAGTGCTTTTAAAACCTTCACCAGAAAGATGAAAGGTACCTCCCGACATTCATCCGAATGTCGGAAGGATTTCCCCGAAACTATTTTTTCTTCAACGCTTGTTTGTCTTCATGCCGAGTCTGCTTGTCGTCCAGGACCTTCTGCTGTTCCGGAGTCAGGATTGTCCGGATTTTGGCAATTTGTTCTTTGCGGAGAGCCTCAAATTTTGGCTTATCTTCCTCCATGATCGCTTTGACCTGTTTTTTCTGGTCATCGGTAAGGTTCAGATCCTGGAAGGGATGCTGATGTCCACCTTTGCCAGGGCCGCCTTTGCCCCTGTCGCAATGTGCACCTTTGCCGTGATCTGGAGGCTGCTGAGGATCTGCGGCGCGGAGAGGTTGTAGAGTAGTGATGAGACTAAGGCCTAAAATGGCGCTTAGGATGGTTGTTCTTTTCATAGTATTTATAATTTGTGCAGGCTTAAAAGACTGCGTTGAAGAGTAAAACCCCGGGAAATTCATAGAGTTGCATAATATTTTATTTTCTCTCTAATTTACTGCTCCAGCCTCCTTTCAATGAACCATATACACGACTTAAAATTCTCTCGTTTCCTTCTAATGGGCGTCGTGTTCATGTTTTTTACGGCGTGTTCACTCAAAGGGGTCCACGCCTCCGATCTGGCTACACAGGGGGAAGTGACCGTTTTTTCAGGAAAGCCCGCAAATCGCGTGTTTCCTGCCCGTGCTTTAGGGGTGGGACTGGATGGCCACGCGCAGGGAGATGAATTGCGGATGCTTACGCGTGATAACGTAGCGCAAATGCAAAAAGCCGGACTGAAATCGCTCTCCTACCGTTTACGGACCGAACTGGCGGTGGAAGCCTGGCACTGGAATCCAAAAGGGACATGGAGTGATGCAAAGCATCATCAGGGATATTGGATTTCTGATGCCTATTCGGACGAGCCGATTCTGGTTTCGTATGGATATCGGCTGCCGCGTCGCGGCAATACAGTCGATGAGGCGAATAACGATGGCTATTCCAGGCTAGATGACGGAGATCGTAATACCTTTTGGAAAAGTAATCCTTATCTTGCCTCCCACTTTACGAAGGAGGGCGATTTCCTGCATCCGCAATGGGTTCTCATTGATCTGGGCACGCCGAAAAAAATTAATGCATTAAAAATTCTGTGGGGTATTCCGTATGCGCTGGATTACGAGGTGCAGTACTCCAATAAGGATGATGTTTACTTTGGCAGAACTCCGCCCGGTGGATGGAAGAAGTTTCCCCACGGAAAGGTCAAAAACGGTTCGGGAGGAGACATCTTTTTACGCTTAAGTGATAAAACGATTTCAGCGCGGTATCTGCGGATTCGGATGACCCGCAGTTCCGAGTCTGGCTCGCAGGGATCGTCAGATATTCGTGATCGTCTTGGATTTGCCATTCGGGAGATTGAGGCGGGTTCCATTGATGCCGCAGGAAATTTTCAGGATGAAATCATCCACAAGCGCAGTATCAATCAGACATTAATTTACGTTTCCTCCACAGACCCGTGGCATCGAGAGTTGGATAGAGACCCCAAAACTGAGCAGCCGGGCTTTGATCTCGTAGTGAAATCCGGCTTGGGTAACGGCCTGCCAATACTTATTCCAGCGGCTGTATTATATGACACGCCGGAGAATGCCGCGGCCGAAGCTGTATTCATTAAGTCACGCGGCTGGAATGTGCCGCGCATTGAGATGGGCGAAGAGCCCGATGGGCAACGTGTGGATCCTGTGGATTTCGCGGCTCTCTATGTGCAGTTTGCAAACGCGCTTCATAAAGTTAATCCCGACCTGGAGCTTGGCGGACCAAGTTTTGTGACGATCGACTGGGATAAAAAGGGGGATGTCACTTATCGATTCGATCATCGCTGGTGGATAAAGAAATTCTGGAATTATCTGGGCAGCCGACATCAGCGGGACGATTTCAAATTTGTTTCCTTTGAGTGGTATCCCTTCGATGACATCTGCAAACCGGCACCCGGCCAACTCGTGAAGGAGTCCGAAATGCTTCGGAATGCCGTCGATCTGATACGGCATAGCGGCCTTCCTCACAATATGCCGATGCTGATTACGGAGTTCGGCTACTCCGTATTTTCCGGGCGTCCGGAAGTGGATATGGAGGGGGCATTACTGAATGCGGATATTGCGGCGCAGTTTGTTACCTTGAAAGGGGAAACCTCTTATCTCTACGGCTACGAGCCGAACCATCTGGAAAACACGATGGGTTGCTCATGGGGGAATCACATGCTCTTTTTGCAAAATACCAGCGGCAGTATTCGCGCACCAGTGGCCACTTATTACGGAGCAAGACTGCTGACGCAGGAGTGGATGCAGCCGATTGATGCGGAACATCAGGTTTACACGGCAACGACGAATATTAAAAATAAGCAGGGAGAATTGCTTGTAACCGCTTACGCGGTACGGCGACCTGATAAACGCTGGTCAGTGATGCTCGTTAATAAAAGTCCGTCACAAAGTTATCAGGTGTCTTTTAATTTTGCGGGTGGAAAGAAAACCTCCTGGCGGGGGCTATTTGATCTTTATCAATTTTCATCGAAAGAATATCTCTGGCATGCTGATGGTAAAAAGGGATATCCGCTGCGAAGCAACCCTCCATCCCATCAAGTAATAAAAACCGAGACAAATCCGTCGATAATGCTTCCGCCGTGGTCGATCAGTGTGATTCGAAGCAGCCGCTAGTCGGAAACTTTTCCGCGCAGTTGTTTTATTCCTCCGCGGTGCCGTTTGCCTTCGACGAGTTTGCGTTTGGTACTGCGGGAGCGTTTAGCGCGCTGGCGTCTTGCTTTTGATAGTTCGGCGAGACGGGATTGGCGTTTCTCCGCACGCTGCGTCTCCATGGCAGTAAGAAGACGATCAAGAGCGGTAATGCGGTTTGCAGACTGCGAACGGTTATCAGAAGCAGTAACCGTTACTCCTGAGGGGATGTGCTTAATCGTCGCAGCCGTGCTGACTTTGTTAACGTGTTGTCCGCCTGGCCCGCTTGAACGCGAAAATGTTTCCTCCAGATCTTCGGAACGAATGCCCAGGGCCTTCATACGGCGAACAGTTTTTTCGTCGTTGGCCATTACTCGGGCGGGTTGGAGGCGTTTGATTTATAAATATACAAATAGTCCAGATACAGATTTTCGACTTTTGTCCGCGCCCATGGCGTGCGGCGAAGGAAGGTGAGACTGGATTTGATGCTGGGATCAAAGAGGAAGCACCGCACCTTTACAATCTGGCCCAGTTCCTCCCAGCCATAGTGCGCGACCAGCTCTGTCAGCATCATTTCCAGTGTGATGCCGTGCAGGGGATTATTGGGTTGTGAAGGCGTGGCGTCCGACATGAGGGGGTTCTATCCTAAAAAAGCACGAATTGCCATCGTCTCCTTTTCCCTGCATGATACGGGCTGAATGGCACTCCTTGGAAAACGCAATGAACTGAAAGTCGTCCGCGAAGCATCGCCCGGATTTTATCTCGATGGAGAAAATCTTGGGGAGATTCTGCTTCCCGGTCGTTACATGCCCGAAGGCGGGAAGCCGGGAGATACGCTGGATGTCTTTGTGTATCGCGATTCCGAAGATCGCCTGGTTGCTACAACGGAGACGCCTTACGCTATGGTTGGAGATTTTGCTTTTTTGCGCATCGTGGAAGTGAAACCCAATATTGGCGCTTTTCTTGACTGGGGATTGGAGAAAGATCTTCTGCTTCCAAGGCGCGAGTTGGGTGGCTTTCGCAACGAAGGCGACTGGGTAGTCGTCTATATTTCGATTGATGAAAAATCCGACCGCATCGTGGCGAGCGCGCATCTCAATGCAGGCTTCAGTCGCACCCCGCCGCCCTATGTCAAGGAGCAGCCGGTCAAGCTATTGATCTATGGCGAGACGCCCCTGGGCTTTAACGCCATCGTCGATAATACCTACCGGGGATTGGTTTTCCGCTCAGATCTGGCGTCACCACTTATCATCGGCCAATATATAAATGGTTTCGTGCGTTCGGTGCGCTCGGATGGAAAACTTGATCTCGCACTGGATCGCAGTGGTTTTGGGCGTATCGCGCCGTTGACCGAAAAAATAATCGAGACGCTGAAAGTGAATGGCGGACGCATGCTTTACCATGACAACAGCACGCCGGAGGAAATTCGAATGGCTTTCGGCGTAAGTAAAAAAGCTTTCAAACAGGCGATTGGAACCTTGTATCGTAATCGCCGTATCCGTATTGACGCGGAAGGCATCGAAGTATCCACCGAAGATCAAGAATCATGAGCAATCCCGCAGAAGAAGAAAGCGCCCCCTGCAAGAAGAAACCGATGGAGCTTTGTCAGTTCATCAAATTTTCAGGAATCACGGACAGTGGCGGCGAAGCGAAGCAACTTATTCAGGATGGGCACGTCATGCTCAATGGGGTAGTTGAAACCCGTCGCGGTAAAAAGCTCACTCCGGGCGATCAGGTAACGCTCAACGGCAAGACCCTGGTCGTTCCCGAACAAAACTAACGATTCCATTCC
>JBDSIH010000158.1:0-5711 GCA_039918055.1 Chthoniobacterales bacterium | reverse complement strand
ATGCCGAGATCCATGCCGGCGGCGATGGCGAAAAGGCTATTAAGAACCATGTGGGCTCCGGGAATGGCGATCCTTGCTTCCGCGCGGCCGGTCGGAGTTTCCACCGTAAAGGTGCAGCCATCGATATTCTGAGAAAGATTGGTAGCGCGGATATCACCACTTCCAATGCCTGCCTGAAGCACGCGAGCCTGTGTTCGTTTTGCAAGTGACGGCGTAAATTCATCCTGCGCGGGGAGGATAGCGAGTCCATTGGGAGTCAATACTTCAAGCAGCATGCCTTTTTCTTTAGCGATGGCTTCTTTTGAGACCATGTATTCGATATGGGCGATGCCAATGTTCGTAAGGATGCCAATATCCGGGCGAACAAGTCTGGCCAGCGGCTCGATTTCGCCGGGGTGACTCATGCCGATTTCCCAGACTGCGGCTTCCGCATCCGGTTCTGCATTAACAATGGTGAACGGGAGTCCGATATGATTATTGAAATTTCCCGGGGTGGATAGCGTGCGAAAGCGGGAGGCAAGCACGGTTGCTGTAAAATCCTTCGTGCTTGTCTTTCCATTGCTACCGGTAATGCAGACGGCCTTGATATTCATCTGCGCGCGGACTTTGATCGCAAGCTGGTGCAGGGCTTTGATCGAGTCCTTTACCTGAATAATGCCGAAGTCTGAAGCGAAGGCGGGAATAGCGTTAGAATCCATCATCGCCGCAATAGCGCCAGCCTCTGCGGCCTGTGCCACGAAATCGTTGCCGTCAAATTTCTCACCGCGAATTCCCAAATAAAGATCACCCGGTTGAATAGTGCGTGTATCTTTGGAGATTCTGGAAATGCGTTGATCGCCACCGGCATGCAGTTCTCCTCCACACCATTCGGCGATCTGGGATAAAGGGGAGGGGATCATTGCATGACCTCCATGGGCTTATCTTCAATGGCGCTTCTTGCGATGGCGACATCATTGAAGGGAATCGTGCGTCCATTAATTTCCTGATAAGTTTCATGTCCCTTACCCGCGATGAGAACGATATCGCCGCGTGCAGCGAGATCAACAGCGCGACGAATTGCCTCTTTGCGATCAATTACGGTTTCATGATTCTTACCCGGCATGCCAGTCAGAATCTCCTTGAGAATCTGCTCAGGATCTTCCGTGCGCGGATTGTCGGAGGTTACCACACACCAGTCGGAATTCTTTTCGGCAGCCTGGCCCATGAGCGGACGCTTGCCGCGGTCGCGATCTCCTCCGCAGCCAAAGACGGTGATGATTTTGCGGGGACTCATGAGACGCAGTGTCTTCAGCGCGCTTTCCAGCGCATCCGGTGTATGGGCATAATCGACGTAAACCTGAAATGCACGGCTCGTAGCAACGCGTTCCAGCCTGCCGGGAACCTGCGGAATTTTCTCCATCGCATGAACGGCGCCGTGAATATCAATTCCCGATGCGGTTGCAGCAGCCAGTGCGCCAAGGGCATTGTAAACATTGAAACTTCCGATGAGCGGAAGCTTAACGAGAAAAATTTTCTGTTTCGCCTCAAGCTGGAAGGTTGTGCCTGTGGGCGTGGCGCGAATGTTTCCTGCGCGGAAGTCTGCAAGTACACCCTGACCAAAGGTAATGATCGGAAGCCTTCCTCCGTAACGGTTAATCAAAAGCTGACCGTAACGATCATCGGCATTGATGATAGCCTTTGCTGGTTTGTTTTTCTGGAGGCAGAGTTGTTCAAAGAGCTGCACCTTCGCTTCGAAATACCTCTCCATCGTCTGATGGTAATCCAGGTGATCCTGCGTCAGGTTCGTGAAAATGGCGGAATCGAACTCGATGCCATCCACGCGATGCTGAACCAGCGCATGGCTGGATACTTCCATCGAGACAGCGCGGCATCCGTAATCCCGCATGGAAGCGATGAGTTCCTGAAGCTCGATGGATTCCGGAGTCGTGCGAGGCGCCGCAAGAATGGAGTTACCGATGACATACTGCACGGTGCCGATAAGCCCACATGGCATATTGGAGGATTCGCAAATATGTTTCAGGATGAACGCAGAAGTCGTTTTTCCATTTGTTCCCGTGATGCCAAAGACGCGAAGCGCCTGCGAGGGATCGCCATAAAAAACTGAAGCGATCTGTGCCATCGCAACGCGCACATCCGCCACACGAATGACTGGAATATCCAGATCAATGTCCGTATCGGTAATCACGGCCACTGCACCCTGATGAGCAGCATCTTTGGCATAGTGCGCGCCATCCGCCTTCAGACCATGGATGGCGAAAAATAAGCAGCCCGGTATGGCTTTGCGGGAATCCAGGCACAGAGCAGTAATCTCCCGATCATCCTGTTCGGAAGATCCTTCAATTTTAGTTTGTTCGAGAAGATGGTGGAGTTTCATTAAATCGTTAGTCTTCCTTCACAAAATCGCTTCCTTGAGTATCCAGATGGGCCACGGGTAAAACCTTCGGGGAAGGAATTAAATCCATGTAGCGGGCGGATTTTTCCGCGATCTTCGAAAAGACAGGCGCGGCAACCAGTCCGCCGTAATTGAGGTTGGAGGGAAGTGCGGCATTGTCCACGAGCACAATGCTGACAAATTCAGGATTCTCCGCAGGCATGTAGCCCACGAAGGAGACGACGTATTTGCCGTCCATGTAGCCGCCTTTGGGATTAACTTTTTGTGCCGTGCCTGTTTTTCCGGCGGCGGTGAAGCCGGGAACCTTTGCGAGAGGCGCCGTTCCCTGATCGCTGACCACACCGCTTAATCCTGTATTGATGTAATCGGCGATCTCTTTGCGAATGACATCACGCACCACGACGGGATCAAATTTCATCACCGTCTTGCCATCGCGATCGCGGATTTCCTTTACGATCTGAGGAGACATAAGGTGGCCGCCATTCGCGATGACGGACATTCCCATGACTATCTGCAAAGGGGTTGCCGCAACGGACTGCCCCATGGGCATACGGGTAATCGTAAGTTTATCCCAGCGCTGTGGAGGAGGAACCAACCCGTTAATTTCGCCAGGAAGCATGATGCCGGTTTTTTCGCCGAATCCGAAACGGCGTACATATTCATAAAACTTCTGATCTCCCATTTTCATGGCGAGTTTTGCTGCGCCGATGTTGGAGGATTTGATGAGAATGTTTAGGATGTCGAGCAACCCATGGCCGTGGGTATCATGCAGGACTTTTCCTCCGTAAGCGTAACTTCCATTTTCACAAAAAATCTGTGTTTTTTCATCGGTGACGCCTTCATTCATCGAGCCGGATGTGGCGACAATCTTGAAGGTCGAGCCGGGTTCCACCATGTCTGTAATGGTGCGGTTTTTCATCTCTTCGGGATTGGCTTTATTGACCTCATTAAGGTCGAAGGCTGGTCTGCAGGCCATGGCGAGAATTTCTCCGGTTTGCGGACGAACCATGATCGCGACTGCATGCTCGGGCTTGAGCGTCTTGTAGGCGGCGTCCAGTTCATTTTCGACGATGGTCTGTAGTCCCATGTCGATCGTGAGGCGAACGGTAAGGCCATCGCGCGGAGCGCGTTCCTGCCCGCGATAGACGACGATTTCGCGCCCTGAGGGATCGTGTTCGATGTAGCGGTAACCATTTTCGCCATGGAGATAATCTTCCATGCTCATTTCAATGCCCTGGATTCCCTTGCCGTTGAAATCCATGAATCCAAGGACATGGCAAAGCATTGTGCCATTGGGGTAAACGCGATCCGTGGAATCTTCATATCCCAAGCCGCGTAACTGCTTATTATCCTGTGTCGCCTTTTTAAGAGCAACGGTATCCTCTTCCGAAACGCCGTGTTTGATCACGAGATACGGGCGCTTTGTGCGAAGTTTTTGCTCCAGCTCTTTCGCATCCATTTTCAGGAAAGGAGCCGCGACTTTTGCAAGCGCGACGGCATCATTGATATGCGATCCATCCGCAAATACGGTATGGATCGGAACATTGATCGCAAGAGGCTCGCCGTTTCGGTCGCAGATGATACCCCGCTTGGCGTAAATCGCTTTACGCGAGCTATTCTGATCCGCAGCGATCTTTAAATACTTCTGGTGCTGATTGACCTGAATATGAACCAACCGTGCAGAAAATGCTGTGAAGAGAACCGCAATTCCGACACCTACGCATAGAATTCTACGTTTTGTGTTCCATCTCACTGCAAGCGCCTTTCGTTCGCTGCGGTGCGAAGTTCGTTATGGCGGGCGGGTTCGTTCGAGGGAGGCAACAAACGTGCGATTTTTGTATCTTCAATGGGAATCAGCTTGATGAACCCTTCCTGAACGCGGTGCATAAGGGCGGTGCGGGAAGTAAGAGAGGTGATTTTGGCATCCACCACTTCGATTCGTGCGTTTGTCTGGGCAAGTACGCTCTCATACTGGCGGGTTTGATTGCCCAGCGCATTTTGCTGAAGTTTAATATAGACGAAGCAAAGACCCGCTGTGCCTGCGAGAAACACGGCGAGCAGCCAGCATGCCAGCGGACGCACTGCGATGCGGTTCATTTGATTCTTCGAGGAGGAGTAGAGTGGTTTCATGTTTAGATTCGGCGTTCTGCCACGCGCAGTTTCGCGCTGCGTGAGCGGGGGTTTTGATTGATTTCCTCATCATCCGCCTCAATGGGTTTGGACGAGAGAAGGTTAAAAATGCATTCCGGATTTCGCTTCGGAGCGGGCCATTCGGGACGGTCCAGCCATTCGCGGCTGCGATCCTTGAAATAATTTTTGACGATGCGGTCCTCGAGAGAGTGAAAAGTGATAACGCCAAAGCGGGCCCCCGGAGCAAGACAGCGGGTAATGACTTCCAGCCCGCGAGTCAGCATGTTTAATTCATCATTCACTGCGATGCGCAATGCCTGGAACACACGGGTTGCGGGGTGCTTTTGGCTGTGTCCTGGAAGAACGGGTTCAATGGCTGCAACGAGATCGAAAGTCGTCAGGATCGGCATCTTGATGCGGACTACAGCGATGCGGCTGGCGATCTGCACGGCGCGGGGTTCCTCGCCGTAATCGAGAAAAATACGAGCAAGATCGTGGATGCTGAAGTTGTTCACGATATCCGCCGCCGTCGTTTCAAATTTGTCACTCATCCGCATGTCGAGAGGACCGTCGAAGCGGAAGGAGAAGCCGCGTTCACCGGTATCAAACTGGTGAGAGGAGACGCCGATATCCAGAAGCGCCCCGTCAATCTTATCGACGCCCTGCTTTTCGAGGACACGTTCCATATCGGAAAAATTTGCTTCGTGGGTGGAAAGGCGATCCTTGTAGGTCTCAAGTTTCGCGCGCGTATGGAGAAGCGCGTCGACATCCTGATCCGTGGCGATAACGGTGGCGCCGGCTTCGAGAAAGAGGCGGGTGTGGCCGCCGCCGCCGAGCGTGCCGTCGAAAAAGACTTTGCCCGGAGCCGGGTGCAGAAGCGTCATGACTTCACGCGCGAGCACGGGCATGTGGAAATCGCATTCGGCTTTCATGGCGGGTTTAGGCTCGGGAAATGGTTTGCGGACTGGGTTTTCTAAGACCGAGGAGTTCATAGGCATTACGAGGTTTGATTTTAATGATGGCACATCCGACAGGCTTTCCTTGCGAATCTCGTCGAGACGAGAACCCGAAGCAGAGCTTGCGGCCGCCCTTAGCCATCAGCCTCCGCCCCCCTTCCTTCGGGTTTTAAATTGCGTAGTCTCGATAAATGCCATGTCGTTATAGTTCGATTAGATCTGCCACTTTTTGG
>JBDSIH010000157.1:0-3856 GCA_039918055.1 Chthoniobacterales bacterium | reverse complement strand
CAGCCCCCGTATGGCAAAAGTGCTCAAAGAATCCCCCGGTGTATATATTGGCACCCTGTTTCGCTTGTTCGGTGGGTGGATGGAAAACTTCTTCATTGGAGAAAAGAAATGAAAAGACTGAAGCCTTATTTGTTATTCCTGTTTTTCCTCGGGGTCTTTGTCTTTCAGGCCGGGGCGAGCGAAGCCGTATCCCCGCAGGCAGTGACTTTTCCCCGGCCTGTTGACAGTTATAACGACAGCAATATTTCAGGTTTAGGGGCCAAGCTTAAGGAGCGCGTGGCGGTTGATCCTTTTAATCTGGTGGCCACGGCGATTTTCTTTTTGGCAATTTGCCATACTTTTCTCGCATCAAAGTTTCTCGGTATATCCCACCGGTTTCAGCATCGGTTTGAAGAGCTGTCCGATACACAGGATCCCAAACTGATGCATAAACGCGATAGGTTGCGGTTTATCGCGATTTTATTTCATTTCCTCGGAGAGATTGAAGTGGTGTTTGGAATCTGGGTGATCCCGCTCGCCATAGCTATTGTTCTATTTAAGGGATGGAATACGATGGTGCATTATATTGACGGGGTCCAGTATACTGAGCCGCTCTTTGTTTTTGTCATCATGGCGATCGCGAGTTCAAAGCCCATTTTGCGTTTTGCTGAGCACTGCCTTTCTGTCATTGCGGGAATTGGCGGCAGGACGCCTGCGGCCTGGTGGCTTTCGATTTTAACAATTGGTCCGATTCTCGGGTCTTTCATTACGGAGCCGGCGGCAATGACGATTTGCGCGCTGCTTTTGATTGAGCGTTTTTATATTTTAAAACCGAGTATGGCATTGCGATACGCAACCCTCGGGTTGTTATTTGTAAATATTTCGGTGGGTGGAACACTTACGCATTTTGCAGCACCGCCGGTAGTGATGGTTGCGAGCAAGTGGGTCTGGGGATTTCATCACATGTTTATGTCTTTTGGGTGGAAGGCGGTAGCGGGTATTCTTGTATCCAACATTCTTTTCTTTATCGTTTTCCGCAAAGAGCTGCTTCTTTTGAAATTTTCCATGGAAAGTGAAAAAAATGAGGCGCCGATTCCTACGGGTATCACGCTGGTCCATCTGCTTGCCATTGGCTGGACTGTCCTGAATGCCCATCACCCGGCATTGATTATCTTCGGGCTGCTTTTCATTATGGCGTTTGTCGTGGCTACGGAACGGCATCAGGACGAGATTGGGTTACGCAGCCCTATGCTGGTGGGATTTTTCCTTGCAGCGCTTATTATTCACGGAGGTTGCCAGGAATGGTGGATCGCGCCGGTTCTCGGTGACCTTGGAAGATGGCCTCTCATGATAGGCTCCACACTGCTTACGGCGGTGAATGACAATGCGGCCATTACCTATCTTGCCACGCTGGTGCCGGGATTTACCGAGCCCCTGAAGCATGCCGTTGTAGCGGGGGCCATTGCGGGAGGCGGCCTCACCGTCATAGCGAATGCTCCCAACCCCGCAGGCCAGTCCATTCTCCAGTCGCAATTCGGCAACGATGGCATTCATCCTCTGGGTCTCTTTCTTGCGGCTCTTGGTCCCACATTGATCATGGGCGCGGCTTTCATGTTCCTATAATATTCAAAGGATCGATTTTACAAAGCCTGCTTCAGGTGTAGATTACCCCTTACGCCTAAATTTTCCATGTCCGCAAAAACATCCAATCCCCTGATTTTCCTTCCTGAATTTGTCCGCTCAATGGGAATGGTGGGAGCGCTCTGCCCGTCATCTCCTTATCTCGCCCGGTTAATTGTTCGGGAAGCCAACGTACGTAATGCCCAATCTATCGTAGAGCTTGGGCCGGGGAATGGGGTTTTTACGCGTCATATTATGAAGGCAAAACCGGAGGGCGCCCGGTTTATCGCATTGGAGAAAAATGAAGTTTTCGCGCGGATTTTGAGAGAGCACGCACCCGATATGCCCATCATTGAAGGCTGTGCCACGCAACTCACGGATCATGTTCGGGATCATGGGTTAGGGCCACTCCAGAGCATCGTATCGGGATTGCCGTGGGCGGTATTTCCTGAAGAGCTGCAAAGCAGTATTTTGAAGCAGGTGGGAGCATCGCTGTGCCCTACCGGGGTCTTTGCCACTTTTGCTTACTTTGGGCCACATTGGTTGCCCAATGGGCAGGCATTCCGCAGACGGCTTAAGGCAATGTTCAGCGACGTGCGGACATCCCGCATTGAGCTTCGCAATCTCCCCCCCGCATTCGTCTATATCGCTCGGAAATAGGTGGTGCATGCCACTTTCGTAAAATAGATCGCAACTGACCCTTCATTGAGGGGTTTCTCCTATAGCGTAATGCTGATTTGCGATTATTATAAATACTATGAAAATACCAGAACCTCTCTGCGGTGAGCATCCAACACAGGGAAAGGATTTTCGAAAACGCCTGAGCGTGAAGGTGGTATTTGCAGTTTCGCTGGTAACGGCCGCGTTACTCTCCGCTTCCGGATTTGCGCAACAGCCTCCGCCACCGTCCGCACCCGCGCCGGTTTCTGCAGCGGCCAATCAGCCCCAGCTTACGCCCGAGGCGCTTGACCAGCTCTTCGCACCCATCGCACTTTATCCCGATGCGCTTATCGCAATAATTCTGCCGGCATCCACGGTTCCTTCCGATGTCGTGCTTGGGGCGCGGTATGTAGAGGGTAATGGGGATCCCGCACAGGTGGTAAATCAACCCTGGGATGACAGCGTAAAGTCCCTTGTGCGCTATCCGGATGTTTTAAAATGGATGGATACCAACCTTGAATGGACGACCAATGCCGGCAACGCATTTGTGGATCAGCCCGCAGACGTAATGAATGCGATTCAGAAACTTCGCGCTCAGGCGAAAGCCGCAGGCAATCTTGTTGATACGCCCCAGCAAAAGATCATCGTCGAAAAAGAAGACATCCGCATCATGCCCGCGCAGCCGGAAGTAATTTACGTACCGCAGTATGATCCCGCGGTGGTTTACTATCAGCCTTATTCGCCGAATATAGGACCGCTGTTAACTTTCGGCGCAGGTTTTGCCGTAGGTGCATGGTTAAGTTATGATTTTGACTGGGGCCATCGCCGGTTTTATCACGGTAACTGGAATAACAACGGCTGGAACAACGGCGGCAGAGGCTGGAACAATGGGGGCGGTGGTTGGAATAACGGCGGCGGCGGAAATAACGTCAACGTGGTAAATATAAACAACAATAATGTGACGCAATGGCAGCCCAGCGCTAACGCGCTAAACCAGCAGGCCCGTATTCAGGGAAATGGCCAACATAATGCCCGTATCGCAAATGCAAATGCCCGCGCAGCGCAGGGTAATAACCGAGGCGTTAATGCAGCGAATCGACGTAACCAGGCGGGAGTGCAAAGTAATCCCAATAATGTCACTGGCCGCAGAGCAACAACGCGAAATGGTAGTAATCAGGTCTCCCGCTCCAATACCACAACTCCAAATACTGCTAATAACAGAATGCACCAGGGGCAGAGGGCAAACCAAACCCACGGAACAACTTCGCGCACACCGACCTCTGCACCAAATGTGCCAGGGCAGTTAAGAAATGCGAACACGCCTTCAGCAAATACTTCTCGTAACGCAAATCAGCAAAGACATTCCAATAACAAAGACCGGAATCAAGCGGTTACAACACCATCTAATAATAACGGACGACCCCAGTCAGGCAATACGCGCCAGGCTTCTCCTTCGCAGGTGCATAATAATGGACGTCAATCCTCGACACGGAGTCAGCCACAGGCACAGCGCTCAGAGCAGCCCCAAAATCAAAGGCAGTCTCAAAATCAAAGGCAGTCCCAAAATCAAAGGCAGTCCCAAAACCCGCAGCAGCAG
>JBDSIH010000156.1:0-7357 GCA_039918055.1 Chthoniobacterales bacterium | reverse complement strand
TTCGATGCTTTGCGGGTGCATGGCCGCAACTATCCTTTCGTACACCGGCATCTGGACGATCCGCAGCGGCAGCAAAAACCGGAGGGCGAAGCCTGGCGTATTGCCTTTATCCGCACGCATACCTGGAAACATGCTCCCGAATATGCACGCCAAAAAATGGAAGCCTGGGTTTCCGAATTGAGCAAATGGAATATTCAGGTGGAGGAAGTGGAACTGCCCGCATCGTTTGATGCCTCCCATTCCATGCATGCCAGTATCTATAACTTTTCGCTCGCGTATTACTTTCAGGAGGAATCCGAAAATTCGGAATTTGTCTCTCCCATCATGCGTGAACTAATTGAAGCCGGGCGCAACGTGGATGGCTCCACGTATCATCATGCGCTCCGGGCGCAGGAATCACTTTGCCGTGAGATGAATGACCTTCTTGCTGGATATGATGCTCTCGTTTCTCTCAGCACGGCTGGCTCCGCGCCCGCGCGCGGCACAGAAGAAAAACCGGATCCCTCGCTGATCTGGACACTTACGCATCTTCCAAGCGTAAGCGCACCTGCGTTTACCTGTCCGGAGGGAAATCCCTTCGGTGTCCAGATTGCTGCCCGCCGGTTCCGTGATTATCGCATGTTGGAATTTATCCAAATGCTTGTGGATTGTGGCCACCTTCCCGCAGGACCCAATCCTCTTCTCTCGATTTAATGAGCTCGCTTCCGAAAAACTGTACAGCGTGCCTTCCCACGACGGACGGTGATTTTCTTTGCGTCTGCTCAAAGGTTACGCTGCCGGAGTTTCACGCCTATTGCAAAAAACATCCGGGCGAGAGTTTCGAGTTCTTTAAGGAGACGTATAAGGTCTCAGCGGGCTGCACGAGTTGCGAAACCGAAGTGCGCAGCCTGCTGGATGATTTTTCCACGCCGGAAGTGTCCACTACGCATTCTTTTAAAAAGCGTTTACAAAAATCGTCGGCTTTATTGAAACAGAGGCGGCTGCGCGATGCGCTCCGGTTTGGCACAAAGGATTCCATCAGTGGCGTTTTCTTTCTTTCATCACCCGAACTTTTCACATCGCTCGTCATTTCCAATCTGCCAATCCCCGAAAGCGGAACGAATCTTAACAGGAGCAAGGTAAAATACCGCGTGACCCTTTACGATGGAACAACCGGACATGCCGTGGCCATAAAGCGCGGCACGGTGCGCAGCGGTGAAAACATTGAGTTAAACGATACGGATCTTTTACCTTCAAAATATCTGAACAAATTCGCGGGATATGCGATTGTGCAATTTCTCCGCATCCTGAGCACGGCTTCGCTTCGTCAGTATGGTGTGCTGCAAACGCGCACGACTGATGCACCACAAAGTGCGCGTGTGCACTATCATGATAAATATACGCGTGCTGAAGTGCCGGGGTATTATCAGACGCCCAGAGCGCTCGGCAGCCGTTTCAAAACCTACATGGCCGTTTCCAATCCTGGAACCGCGACTTATGAATCCGAGTGGGTGTTTTCCGCAGGCAAAAAGACAAAAACAGGGAAATTCCAACTCCGTCCCGGCTATAGCACCTGGCTGGATCTCGAGGATTATATCGGCATTCCGCACGAAGAGGTATCCGCAGAAGTCGTGACGACATTTTGCCTAAAAAATCCGCAGCCGCTCATGGCATGGTTTTTCTGGCATGATCGCCAGACCGGCGGATGGCATGGCCAGCATTTTTAATTCCCATGAAGATTGAGCATAACGAATGGCTGCCTTCGTTCCTTTTCAGCGGTGTAGGCCGGGATGTGGATACGACGTACTTTTTCCGTCCGCACGTTGTAAGCCGCGAGGAAAGTGCCCTTTTCGATATCAAGGTAAGCTTCTACCGTCGCGGTGTATCCAAGCCATTAGTTCTGGATTACAAAGACGTGTGTTTTAATTCGGATTGGACACTTCGTGTGCGCGACGTGCTCCCCGACTATGACCACACCAGTGAGGAATATGTCTATACCGAACTTTTTGCCTCATCGCGCAACCTTGAACCGAATGTTTACAACCACTCGCTTACGTTTTTCGGCCAGCATACTTCCACGGACGGGCGGCTTGCCGGATACCTTGCAACCAACAGCGTATGGGGAGCACCGAGACGCGTGTACCGTGAACGCTATTTCTGCGATACCTTTCCCGGTGCGCGCATTGATGATGAGCTTTGCCTGAAGATTTTTGTGGTCAATCCCTTCGTGCGTAAATGCAGCTTCCGCGTAACTCTCTATCATAGTGCCAAAGGCCAGTTCATTACGGAATGGAAAGAAATTGCCGGACACAGCGTGGAAACCATCGTGCTCGATACAGCGACAACCGGCGGAACGACAGGCTTATTCGGTGTGATGCTCGAGGCAGACACAAAAGTAGCTTCCTTTTATTCGACGGTATCGCGGAAAACCGGGCAAATGATCGGCATTGATCACGGCCACCCCTATCTGCTCGATGTGCTATCCCACTAACGGAAAATGAATTCCAACCCGCCAACGTGCCTGGCTTATATTCCCGCGAAGGCGACTTCCGTGCGGTTACCGCGTAAAAATATTCTGCCTCTGGGTGACAAACCTGTTCTTGCGTGGAGCATCGAGGCTGCCCGCGACAGCGGCATTATGGATCGCATTATTGTTTCCACGGAGAGCGAGGAAATCGCCGAAGTGGCACGCGCTTATGGAGCGGAGGTTCCTTTCCTGCGTCCGCCGAATCTGTCACTGCCACAGGTTCCTAATCACGAAGTGCTTTTGCATTTGCTCGCCGAATTAAAAACCCGCGATGGCTACGTGCCCGATATGGTAATGACGTTGCAGCCGACTTCTCCGCTGCGCTCGTCGGAGGATATCCGGGCTGCCCATGCTCTTGCACTCACGCATTTTCCAAAGCCGGTAATTTCCTTGAATAAGGAAATATTTATTCCAACGCACGTTTGCGAAGTCGATGACCAGGGAAATATTGTGCAGGCTCAGATCGCCTCTCCACACCGCGCGCTCCATAAAATGAACGGGGCCATTTTTATCGCATCCACGGAAAAAATTCTGACGGCAATCAACCCTTACGAAAATGCCATTTCTTTTTTGATGCCTGCCCATCGTTCACTTGATGTGGATACGGCCGATGATCTGGAAATGACACGTGCCATCGCAAAACACTTCAATTTATGAAAACGGTAAAACTCGGTTCCATTCCTGTCGGCGATGGCTTTCCCACCGTATTTGTGGCGGAGACGGGTTCCTTCTTTAACAAGGAAGTGGATACCGCCTGCAAATACATCACGGCAGTCGCCAAAAGTGGTGCTGATATTTTCAAAACGGAAATAATCCATGATGCGAACATCTGCCTCGCAAATACCGGCACGATGGTGAGCTACGCCCATGCGGGCGGAAAATCCACGGAAGTTTATCGCGAACATGTCGAACGCAAGCAGCTTTCTCTCAAGGAATATGCACATATCTTTGCGCATGCGCGTAGTATCGGCATTCCGTTTCTGGCTACCGTATTTGACTATGCGGGTATCGATTTTCTAAAATCGGAAGGCGGATGCGCCATCAAGATTTCCAGAAACAATATAAACAATGTGCCCCTAATTCGCTACGCGGCGCAGTCAAAACTCCCCATCATCTTTGATGAAGGGTTTATCTATCTGGATGAGCTTGCTTTTGGAATACGTTGCGCGCGCGAAGCGGGCTGTGACGACATTATCGTAAATTACCATCCGGGATTAAATCCCGCGCCTGCGGATCGTCATAACTTAAAAGTCATCGAAACCTATAAAACGACTTTTGGCATCCCAATCGGACTTGCCTGTCATTTCCGTGGTGATGAGATTCTTTATACCGCGATTGGCGCGGGCGTGAACATTATTGAAAAGGGTGTGGATGATAATCCGGATCGCGAAGAGGCCGATCTCGTTTCCGCCACGCCCATGAAGGATCTCGCCGCGGTGGTTGCCAATGTGAAGGCATGCTGGAAGGCACTCGGCGATCCACGCCCCCAGCCTCCCGAGCCAAGGGATCTTTCATCGCGATGCTGTATTGTTGCCGCGAAGCCCATTGCCGCAGACACGATCCTCAAAACAGAAGACCTGCGCTTTGCATGGCCTCCGGTTGGAATTTCCACGCGCGACTGGGATTGTGTAATTGGCTCAAAAACCACACGAGCCATCGAGAAGGATCAACCCCTGAACTGGGAAGATATTCAGAGTTTACGCTGAGTGTTAATGAGCGACTCACTTTCACTATCAGTGGAAAATGACTGGGTACGGCAGCAGGCCGTCCGGATTATTCCTCAGTTGCACGCTACCGATTTTGATCTGAAGGAAATCAGCCGCGGGATCGGTCATGTACGTCATTACAAATTAACCACCCGGGATAAAACGTACTTTATACGCGTGGTCGATACCCCTGGAGACAGCGGGCTGGAACGCTCCATTCTTGATCATCTTGTTGCTGCAGGCGCAAAGATTTCTCCCATTGTTTACTCCCTGACGGAGAAAGCTCCCGATTCAGACATATTGCTTCGTCTGGATATCCGCCCCTTTATTGAGGATTTTACTTTTTTTGCAACTACCGATGAAGACCTGCGCAGGACGGCAACGGAGCTGAAGACAATCCACGCCGCGTTGAAAAGTTTTCCACTGCGGAATCAGGTTAAGACTGCTGCGATCACCCGCAGCGCCAGGCTTGCAAACTGCATCGCAACAATCAGCGAAGTTATGCGGGATGGAAAGTGGAGCCGCTTTGGCGAGCTCGAATCCTGGGCGCGCGCGCATCGGAGCTGGCTGGAAAAGCTTTGCACCGAATTCGATCCATTTCTTCATCACGCCGCAGATGCGCAGATTTTGCATGGTGACGTTCATCCGGGAAATATTTTGTTCTGTGGTTCATCCCGCGATCCTGTCTTTATCGATTTCGAGCACAGCATTTACACGTTTGCACCCTGCAATTGGGATCTTGCGTATTTGTTTCAGCGGTTCTGCCTTCACGATAAGCCGGATGCAAAGCTTTTGGCGCATCGCCGGGATATTGTAGAGAGCGCATACGGTCAAAGCCTCGAAGAACTTCCCCGCTTTATGCGTGCTACATCCCGACTCTGTGTATGCATCCTTTTTAACGCATGGTTTGAAAAAAACATTCCTGTCCCGCCTGAAGAATTGGAGAAATTTCTCTACTTGGAAGAGCAAGCCACAAACCTTCAGGAATCCTGGAGAAAAATTTCCGTAACGCCATGACCGATCAACCAACCTTTAAAATTGCCGATACAGTTTTTGGCATATCGGACGATGTCTTCATCATCGCCGAAGCGGGTGTAAACCATAATGGCAATATGGATAACGCGATTGCGCTTGTGGATGCCGCGGCGGCCTCTGGCGCGGATGCCATAAAGTTTCAGACCTTCACTCCGGAATTACTAGTGGCCCCGGATGCGGAGAAAGGAAACTATCAGGTGAAAACCACAGGAAGCGATGAAGGGCAATTTGCGATGCTTGCCGCGCTGCAACTTAGCGGAAAGCAGTTCGCTGTTCTTGCCGAACGCTGTCGGCAAAAAAATATCCTTTTTCTTACCACGCCTTTTGATGTCGAAGCGATGAAGAGCTTTGACGATCTGGGAGTTTCGGTTGTCAAACTAAGCTCTGGCGATATTACCAACTATCAGCTTCTTGACGCCGCTGCCAAATCCACCCTGCCGGTTATTCTCTCCACAGGAATGTCCACTCTGGAAGAAACAACCGCCGCCGTGCATTTCCTGCGTTCCCGAAATTGTAAATCTCTGGCGATTCTGCACTGCAATTCCGCGTATCCCACGCCCGCTGAAGATGCCAATCTCCGTATTCTCATCACGCTGAAAAATACATTCCCGTGCGTTATTGGTTTTTCAGACCATACGCTGGGCCATCATCTTTCCTGTGCCGCTGTTGCCATGGGCGCGCGTATTCTGGAAAAGCATTTTACGCTCGATAAGGCGATGCCGGGCCCGGATCACGTGGCCTCACTTGATGTCGAAGAACTGGATAAGTTTGTTGCCTGCGTGCGCGATACTTCGAGAGCGCTTGGAAATGGAAATAAATATCCCACGCCATCGGAGCTGGAAAATATCAAGATCGGACGGCGGGGCATTTATTGGAAATCCGGATTGGACGCGGGACATGCCATTACAGAAGAGGATCTGATCTGCCTTCGTCCCGCAGGGCGCGGTATTGAAGCTTCTGAATTCTTTAATCTTATCGGAAGCAAGATCGTACGGACGGTTAAGAATGGAACTCCCGTGCAGAAACAGGATTTCTCCTCGTAGTGAAAGTCGCCATCCATCAACCTCAGTATCTTCCCTGGATTCCACTGATTCATAAGGCATTCAGCAGCGATATTTTTGTAATGCTTGATACCGTTCAGTATCAAAAGGGTGGGGTGCAGAATCGCAACCAGATTAAAACGGCTCAAGGCTCCACATGGTTGACCGTTCCGGTCCAGGCCAGTTTGGAAAAGACAATCCGCGAAACGGAAATAGCGGATGTTACCTGGATTAAAAAACACAAGGCGACCTTATCTCAAAACTACGCGAAGAGTGCGGGCGGTGCGGCTCTCGATTCCTTATTTCCAATTCTGGAGCTCCCCTTCACCAACCTTGCGGAACTTAATATCGCTTTGATGAAGTGGATGTTTTCCGCCCTGCAAATCCCGTGTCAGGTGATCAGGACTTCTCAACTGAATGTTAATGGAAAATCCACGGAACTGATTTGTAATATCTGCAAGGCGATTGATGCCACGGCTTACATTTCAGGAAGCGGCGCAAAGGCATATCTGGAAACCGACCTTCTGCAAAACGCCGGAATTGATCTTATCTACCACTCCGTTGTAGTGGAGGAATATCCGCAGCAGCACATGCAGCATGGATTCATTCCCGACCTTTCCGCAGTGGACTTGATTTTAAATCTTGGTCCGTCCGCCCCGGATTATATTCGCGGACTAAAAGCCGTACTTAATTAAATAGCATTTTGAAAATCACCCATTCCAGCTCGGACATTACCCGTATCGACCGCATGGCGGTTGATCGTGTATTGAATACTAATTATGTGGGATATGGTCCCCATGCGCGTGCGTTAGAGACATTTCTAAAAAAGCGAACAGCCCACAAATCCGCTTTTGCCCTGCAAAGTGGATTTCAGGCTCTCGTCCTTGCATTGAGAGGGCTGGATTTGCCCGCGGGATCCCGCGTTGGCCTGCCGGCTCTGACCTGTGGCACAGTCGCCGCAGCCGTGCGCAATGCGGGATTAATTCCGCTGCTTGTGGATATTCGCGACGATCTTACGCTTGACGTGACAAGCCTGCCCGCTAATTGCGCGGCAGTCATCGCTCCTCACG
>JBDSIH010000155.1:0-12115 GCA_039918055.1 Chthoniobacterales bacterium | reverse complement strand
AAAGGCCTTTTCCATGCTAAAAAATCGACTGACGGTAAGCCCCCGGCGCGATGCCTGCAAGACGCGAAAACTCGCGATTGAAATAATACGGATCGGTAAATCCCAGCGCATCGGCAATTTCCGTGAGGCTCTTATCCGTTTGGCGTAATAACCGGCGGGCTTCGCGCAATCGCAAGGTGCGAGTGAATTGATGAAGCGGCGTACCGGTTGCTTTTAAAATTTCACGACGCAGACTGCTAAGGGATAATCCCAGGCTGCCTGCCAGTTCCTCATAGGAACCGACTCGGAATTTATGATCGGTGGCAAACTGAGTAACGGCATCAATAATGGAATGGCGCTGTGCGGGATTGCGCCGAATTTCCCAAATCTCCCAAAGCAGAAGCTCAAGGCTTGCGCGCGCTTTTGCGAGGGGCGAGGTGCCACCCTGCTCCAGCCAGATGAGAATCTGATCAAATCTTGTAATGAATTCCGTACGCTGCTCCGTAGGACAGGAGAGAGGAGGTTGCGCCACCAGTTCGGAGTTTTTCCAGCTTTCGCAAAGGCGGCCACTAAAGGCGATATGGCGATGATCCCACGTGAGGTTTTCCGACGGCTCCAGGCGTGTATAGGGTCCGGGATAGTGAAACCAAAGACAGGTGGCACCGAGGTGATGCGTGACCTCATCATACGTCACGGCAACCTGTCCCCGCGTAATGAGCTGGAGGCTATGATAGCCCTCGAAATACTTCTCCATAGCCACATCGCATAGCGGGCGGTGCCCCCAGTGGAGAAACCGGAAGTCGGCGGCATCACTCATGCGTGAATAAAAAACACAAAACATTGGAAAGGCAAGCCATTGTTGAAAAGGGAGATTTGTGATGAATTGATCTCAGCATGAGCACACAAACCATCAGCAAGTTACAAGACACGCTCTCCCGTGCCGTTCGTCCCTTAACCCCGGAAGAGATCAAAAAATACAAAGACGAAGGGTATTTCCTTTTTAAAAACCTCGTTTCTCCTGAAGCTGCGAAGGAACTTTATACGGATATCATGGATATCATGAATATCATCGGTATCGGGCAGACCAAGCTGCGCCAGACAGCTCAGTATCTTCATGGCACGCTGCTGGAAACCTACATTCAAAGCAAGTTGCTCCACGGTATTGCTGAGACCCTTATGGGAATGAAATCCCACCTCTATCTGCCCTTCACCGCAGTGAAAAGCGGCGGCGGCGGCGGTCGCTTTCACTTCCACCAGGATGGGAACTACACGAAGTTTGTCCAAGGCCAGGGAATTAATCTCTGGATGGCGCTCGTGCCCATGCGTGCGGAAAATGGCGCATTGCGCATTGTCCCTTGTTCCCACCTCGGTGGTGAAATCAGCTCTGAAAACGTGGGCGAAGGCGATACTCACGTCAAAGTGAAAGACGAGCCAGAGAACAGCCAGGTCATCGAAATGGAGCCCGGCGATTGCGTGGCATTCACCCGCTACACCGTTCATGGTTCGGGTCCGAACAATACGGACCAGCATCGTGTGGCGTATGCCGTGCAGTTTTACACGGATGATGCCATTGCCCGCTTTAACGGTAAGGAGCAGGTCCTTCGCGATGAGCCGCGCTTTACGGACATTTGGGGCGTGGACGAGATCATTCCGGATAATGCCGGTGCCCGCGACGGTCACTAAAATCCGATCTCTTTAATAATCAACCCCGCCCGACTTCTTTGGTTCGGCGGGGTTTTTTATGGCATCCGCTTGAATGAAATTCCGTTACCGGGGAGAATGCGCAAACATGGCTCATGGTATTCAATACTTCCAGCTTTCGCCTTAATTCTCCGCTGGGAAAACTTATTCTTGCCGCAGTAAGAGAGGGAATTACGCACATCCCGGAGAGGAGGAGGCCATTCGAATGACACTCAATCCTTTTATCGGAAGCACGTCGCAACGGTGGCTGGACATAGGTTGTGGACGCGGCGGCACGGCAGCATTTATTGAGCAGATGAAGTGGGCCGAGGTGACGGGTTTTGATATCGATGCCATTACCATCGAAGACGCCAGGAAAATATACCCGCATGTAGCCTTTCATGCCTGCGGGGTTACCGATGTGTCGCGGACTATTGCGGGCGAATTCGATCTGCTTTATTCATTTAATGCCTTCTATGCCTTTCCTGATCTGGCGAAAGCACTGACCGCATTGCGACCTCTCGCGGCCAAATCCGCAAAGCTTGCGATATTTGATTACGTGGATCGGGGAGGATTTTATGAGTCGAAATTTTCCCGGCTTCCGGAGGTGGCGCACTGGCATCCCATTGAGGAGGATTCACTTCGGGCAACAATGAAAGCTACAGGCTGGGAAATGGATGAGCATCGGAACCTCGATGCAGATTATGCGCGGTGGTATGCGCATCTGGTATCGCGTTTTGACTCAAGGCGTGAAGCGCTGCGGGAAATCGCCCCGATTGAAGTGATCGATTATTCGCGAAATATCTATGCCGCGCTTTTGAGCGCCATAGGTGAGGGCGTAATGGGTGGCGGTATTTTCAACGCCTCCGCATGTTGAGAGTTTATTCCTCGGGTGCAGAACGCTGAAAACGTGACTGAATAAAAATGCCCGCAATGCACAATACCGCAGCGGTTAGCCATTTAAGGTTTTGGTTCATAGGCAGAACTTCGGAGACCATATAGCCGCCCGTCATTGCCGAAAGGATAATCAAGGCCCAGTCAAAAAGTGCCGATACCAGGATAGCAGCGAGAAGCGCGCCAACGCCAAACGCAATGAAAGAGGCCTGCGAGGTGACCATTCCGAGCAATGCGGCGATATGCATGGCCAGTATGCCTCCGGCAAGTGCACCGGCGAGAGCGATTGCGATGCGCTCCATAAAAATAGCCAGAATGGCACCAGCGACGCCGATACCGATCGCCAAAACCAGTATGGCCAGCTGGGGTAAACCGTGTGACACATTGCCGGCATATTGAAGCCCTACGAGAAAGCCGATGACGCCGACAAATAACCAAAAAAGCTTTCTTCCGGCGCAGAGCAGCGCTATGCCAACGAGAATTTGCAGGATCGGCGTAAAGTGAAATAAGGCGGCGTATTGCATGCTGAGAAATAATTATTGTTTACCGGAAATGAGGTCGCTGGCCTGCGCAAGAACCTGTGCAAGCTGCGAATGCTTGATGGGCTTGTTCAGGTAAAAATTCATCTCTGCTTCGAAGCACCGTCGTTGATCGCTGAGAAGCGTGCCCGCGGTCAATGCCGTAATAATCGACTGTGGGGAGTGCGTAGCTTTTTCGATTTTTCGAATTTCCTGCGCGGCGGCGATGCCATCCATTTCCGGCATTTGCACATCCATTAAAATACAATTTGGTTTTTCCTTACGGTACATTTCAATCGCACGAACGCCATCTTGAGCAGAAGTCACCTCGTAACCAAGTTTGCCAAGAAAAGCGAGCAGTAGCTTGAGGTTTACCTTGTCGTCTTCCACAACAAGAATACGGAGCGGATGATGTTCGGAGAATGAGGCATTCAGCAAATCTTCCAGAGGTTCGCTAAAGGCAGAAGTGGGGGTGGGGTTCTGGGCGGCGAAGGGTACGGTGATAAGGAATTCCGATCCCTTGTCCATCTCACTGCTTACGCTGAGCTGACTACCCATGAGGTCGGCAAGGCGGCGGGAGATCGCCAGTCCAAGCCCGGAGCCTCCATAACGGCGGGCAATCCCGGAATCGGCCTGAACAAAGGGTTCGAAAATATGTTCAAGATGTTCCCTGGAAATGCCTGCGCCGGTATCTTTCACCAGAAAATCGAGCGCCATCTTATCTTCAGGAGACGTCCTTAACGTAAGCGTAATAGATCCGGCCTCCGTAAATTTGACCGCATTTCCGGTCAGGTTTAGAAGTATCTGCCTCAAGCGTCCTGCGTCTCCTTCTATCCATTCCGGAACTTCCTCTGAGATTGATAATTGAATGGTGATATTCTTTTCATTTGCGCGCTGGATGAATAGTGAATGAACATCTTCGAGTATGGCCCGCGGTGAGAAGAGCGCCTTTTCAATCTGCATGCGGCCCGCTTCCAGACGGCTGAAATCCAGAATATCATCAAGAATACGCAAAAGCGCTTCCCCACTATTCATGATGGTTTGTGCATACTCCTTATTTTCTCCGGAAAGAGAGGATGTATTGGCCAGTAATTCGGCAAAACCCAAAATACCATTCATGGGGGTGCGAATTTCGTGACTCATGATGGCGAGGAATTCACTTTTCGCACGTTCTCCGGCTTTGGCTTGTCGGGTAAGCTCCTTTTCATTGTCCAGAGCTTTGGCCTGCTCTTCCTGGCGCTGGCTTTCCTCCGTGATATCCCAATTGGTGCCAATTAATCGGTGAGGATTCCCGTCGCCATCACGGATCAAGGTGGCAATACCACGCAGTACGCGGATGTCTCCACTACTGCCATGCACGATGCGAAACTGCGCGTCAAAAGGCTTTCCGTGTTTTTCTAAAGTCTGTGCCAATATCTTAGTAAGCAGGTCTTTATCATCGGGGTGCAGGGACTGCCTCCAGCGCTCAAGCCCTTGGGGGGCTGTTTCGCGCTGGAGCCCATAATGAAGATACATTTGATCATCCCAGTTGAGATCGCCATTGTTACAATCCCATTCCCAGATGCCGACCTTTCCTGCCCGTGCGGCAAGTTGCATGCGTTCGACCGTTAGCCTCAACTCTTCTTCGGTGCGCTTGCGGTGTGTAATATCCTGAATTTGAGCAATGAAATGTTCCGGCTTTCCATCGACATCGCGGATGAGTGAAACACTCAGAAGAATCCACACGATATGCCCCTGCTTGTGAAAATAGCGTTTCTCCATGTGATACGAGCGGATTTTCCCCTCGATTAACAAATGCAGCTTATCCAGATTGTTTTGTAGATCGTCCGGATGCGTAATGTCCTGAAAAGTTTTTCCGAGAATCTCCTCTTCCGGGTAACCGGTTAAATCAGAGAGCGCGCGATTTGCTTTAAAAACGTGACCATCTGGCGACACGAGCGCCATGCCAATGGCGGCGTGTTCGAAGGCGCTGGAGAAACGCTCTTCGCTGACCTTCAGCGCAGCTTCATGCTGTTTGCGTTCCGTAATATCCGTAGCCGAGCCGACCATTCGCAATACCGCTCCGGCTTCATCGCGAAAAACTTCTCCGCGGGACTGGATGTAGCGCACCGCTCCGTTGGGATGTATGATACGGCATTCTATTTGGTAGGGGCGGTTTTCCTCGATCGCTTTATTGATCGATTTTTTAACAAAGGCGCGTTCGTCAGGGTGAACCGTGCTGATGAAAAGATCCACAGAGGGAGCTACTGTGCCGGGCTCGAATCCAAGAAGGCGGAACTGTTCGTCAGACCACATCAATTCACCTGTGGAGGGAATCCAGCTCCAGGAACCGAGGTGGGCGATCCTCTGGGTTTCGAGCAGGGCGGATTGCGATGTCTGTATTTTATCCTCCGCCGCCTTGCGGTCCGTGAGATCCCGCGTCACTTTTGAAAATCCCCGCAATGCACCCCCATTGCTTCGTACCGAGGTAATCACCACATTTGCCCAGAACTGGCTGCCATCCTTGCAGAGACGCCAGCCTTCGTATTCGAAACGGCCTTTCGATATGGCCATTTTGAGCGCGTGCTCAGGCAGCCCACTTTCCAGTTCGCTTTTTGTATAAAAAATCGAGAAATGCTTGCCGATAATTTCAGGAGCCAGGTAACCTTTGAGGCGTTCTGCGCCGAGGTTCCAGCTAATGACATAGCCATCGGGATCCAAAAGGAAAATCGCGTAATCCATGACGCTTTAAACGGTCAGCCTGAAACGTTCCTCACTTTCATGCAGCGCAAGTTCGGACTCCATGCGCTCAGTAATATCGGTATGAATGATGACCGCGCCATTCAGCTCTCCATTAGAAAAAGGAGATACCGTCAACCAGAACAGGCGCAGCGAGGAGAGGTCGTCATTTGGGTATTCCAACCAGAAATTCGGGGTGGAGCCTGTCATTACCCTATGAATGCCCTGAAACGCACGTTGCGCGATTTCGCGGTGTTTACCGCAAATTTCATTGCATGCATCCAGGTAATTCGTGCCGGGTTTGTTTTCCGGACCGAGGAGGTAGGTGGCGGCCGTGCATTTCAGCCATGCTCCATTTGCAGAGACAATCACCCCGGACGAATCGAGAATGGCAATGCTGGCGGGCAGAGCATCGAAGAACTGCTTTTGTAATTCGACCTCATGGCGCAAAGCCATCAATTCATTCAGCCGCTGGCTATCTTCAGACGATGGACTGGATGCGGGGTTCATAGGTGGCCCGGGGATTGGGGTGGGCCAATTACATGGCGTTACTTTAAAACGGTAATGTGGGTTTGTCCACCCCTGCTGCGTTCTAAAGAACGGAATACGGCGCTTACTGCCGGTAAAGATACTTTTTGATGACTTCCTGAATCTGACTGCTGGTATAGGGCTTAGTCAGATAATCATCCATGCCGGCGGTAAGACATTCGCCACGATCTTCTGTAATGGCGGAAGCGGTAACGGCTACTATAACCGCAGGTGCCGCGTCTTTTCGCTTTTCCGCTTTCCGATACTGGCGTGTGGTTTCAAGTCCATCCATTTCAGCCATCTGCACATCCATAAAGATAAGGCGGAAGTTTTTATCAGTGCTCATTTTTAACGCTTCGCTTCCGCTGGCAGCGTGGTGCGCGGCGATGCCTAACCTTTTCAGCATCGCGAGGAGAAGGCGCGCATTTATGGAATTGTCTTCAACAATGAGTACCTCGCCAAGAGGAGCATCTGGATTAAAGAGCGGCGCAGTAGGATGTGCGACTATTTTAGACGGAGCCTCCACAACCTGGACGGGAAGAAAAAATGAAAAGTGCGATCCTTTTTCCGAATCGAGTAGTTCTATTTCACCGCCCATGAGTTGGGTCAGGCGTTTGCAGATCGCGAGGCCAAGACCAGTGCCTCCATACTGTTTCGTCGTCGTTGCCTCAACCTGGCTGTAGAACTGAAAAAGTTTATGTCTCTTTTCCCGGGGTATGCCGATGCCGTTATCTTCCACGGTGAAACGAAAAAGAATCAGGTCGCTGATTTCCACGGGCGCATCGACTGAGGCTTCCTCTTTTCCCACGACTAGGCGAATCACTCCGTTCTGGGTAAACTTTACGGCATTGGAGAGGAGATTTCCCAACACCTGCCGAAGGCGAACGGCATCAATGAGAATGAATGCAGGGACATCATCCGTGACTTCCAGTTGCAGTGTATTGCCTTTCTCGGAGGCGAGCGAATCGAAGAGATGAAGGACTTCCTGCACAAGCGTGCGGATGTTTTCCACGTCAAAGCTCAATTCCACGCGACCGGCTTCGATCTTGGAAAAGTCCAGAATGTCATTAATAACACGGATGAGCAGCTGTCCGCCGCCGCGAATGCTTTTTGCATAGGAAAGAGCGGCGGGGTCGAGTCTTTCATGTTCCAGTAATTCCGAAAAGCCAATGATGGCATTCAACGGAGTTCGAATTTCATGGCTCATGATTGCAAGGAAGTCTCCTTTTTCCTTGTTGGCCTGGTGCGCATGGGTGGCCAGGGTTTCTGCCTTTCGTTTTGCTTCTTCCAGCTCTTCCTGAATGCGGATGCGATTGCTGATTTCCTTGCGGCGTTTGTGTAATTCGAAAAGCGTAAGCGCGACGAAAAGCGCCAGCAGAAAGGCAACTCCGGCGAGAAATTTCTGCATGGTATCGGATACATTCCTGGCTGTTGCCTCGATCTCCTGCGGAAGCTTCATATCCAGCTGAAAGCTTTTTTTACCCAGTATATCCTGAAGGATGACGGTTGCGTCGCGCTCGCCATGAATATCTTTTCCATGGGCAAGGAGGATGGTGCAGCCATTGAGCAGGGTGGATTCGATCGTTTCATCCGAGTGAAAGGACTCGGGCTTGTTCGTCAGGTGGAGGGTTACTGTCATGCCAGTAAGTTCGGATAAAGCCAGAAGTTCTTTTTCCCCGAGACGGCGACCGAGAACAAGGCTGCCGAGATGGGGTTGTGCGGTTTTTCCATGGGCTACGGGACGCACCGCCAGGAGATACACGCCGTCATCACCGATGATAAAACCAGTGCGTCCGGTACTGATGCTTTCAATCTCCAGAAATGTTTTTGCAGAAAGAACGCTTTGCACATGCTTTTGCGGTACGGGCAGGGGTTTGTGGTCTTCGCCCGCGTAAACGCCGCCCACATATTGTTTCTCCTTGTCGAAGACCATAACGACATCAATGGCGTCATATTCGAGAAGGACGGAATTAAAGTTCTTTTCGAGGAATGCGGGATTTTCTCCGTTGATGTAATTGCAGGCTTCCTCCCAGTAACTGAATGTCGAAACCGTGCGCAGCAATCCGTTTGAGGCGAGAGTGAGGGCCTGCAGACCATGGTTTACATAAGCGAGCGAAGTCTTCTTTTGTAACGTCTTAAACTGGCCAAGAAGATGCTGAGAAACACCAATGGCGGCGAGAGCTGAAAGAGACGCCAGCGCAAGACCGAGAATTACATAGACCGCATCCTTTGCCAGAAGCTGATAGCGGCGTTTCATTCGATTTAAAGATTCAACTCTGCTGCGCCGAAATTGCAAGTCACCATAGATGTATTTCGCTTCGGAAGTGCTTTAAAAGTCTCTTTTCTTTATTTTCCTTGCGGAGTAATCAAAATGGCGGAACTTACGGAAGTTGTAGTTATATGAAACCCCTTCGGGTTTACTTTGCGATCATCGCCATGGCAGCAACCATCGGTACCGCTGCTTTCGCGAATGATGCTCAAGGCCGGGAATGAAAGGCCAGGCTCAGAAATCCCGTAATTCTCAACAACAAGTCCAGACCCAGCGGCAGGCAGTAAGCATCGATCAGCAAGCCCGGCAAAACCAGATAGAGGGTGCAGGGGCAGATAGTTTTAAGAGTTGTCTATTCTGCGATTGCAGAGCGGGAGTAGATCTCTTATAAAAGCTTCAGCATGAAGAGCATCCCTCCTCCGAAAAGCCGTTCGGTGCGCATATTGCGGGCTATTGGGGCTGTCATTGCGCTTGGGTTATTTGCCGTTGCCGGAAGGATTGAGTATCTCCAGATAAAGAAAGATAATCTCGCAGAGCAGAAACGGACATCCGCCACGGCTCAATATGTAAAACAGGCCAACGCAGGAGTGCTTGCTGTACCCGGAGATATGGGGCGTTACTTCAGCATTAGTGATAATCACGACGGTAGCTGGGCCATTTTTGTGCGCACCGCCGAAAAGAAAAGTTTTCGCTACTCGGCCATCCCAGAGGGAAGCGCCGTTACGGGAAACTGGAACTGGACGTTTAAGCAAATTGTTACGGAGAAATAATCCGCGAGGGAGCGCGATGTTTTACGGCAATGACCCGATTGGCATTTTTTATATTCAGCGCCCTGTTTTTCATAACTGCGCTTTCCGCCCAGGAAGCGGCAAAAGATGAAGCGATAAATCTTACGCAATGGGTGCAGAGACTTAATAAGCTGAAGTCTTCCTGTTATAACGAGTGGGGAGCATGGCGAAATGTGAATAAGGAACGCCTTGGCGCTTTTCAGTCCGCCGCACTGGCGTCTCCCGCGCTTTCCGGTAATCGCGATGTGAAGCATAACATGATTGCCATTGTTAACAGCCTCGTCGCTTCTCAGGCTGATTTTGAAAATGCCCAGAAGGAATATGAGAAAACGCGCACGCAGAAATTTACGGATACAATGCACTGGCGCGGAAAACCGCAGGATTATCGCACGTTTCAACTCGATCTGATTAAGCAGCAATGGACGCACAAACAGGAGAATAGCTCGACTACTCTGCAGATTCATATCAATGCCCTTCAGCGGTTAGCCCTTTTTAATGAGTCTCTTATAATACCTTCCTCAGACCCCGTAATTTCCAGGACTGAGGCTCTTGAGGCGGGAAATGAGCAGAGTAAAAAACGTGCAGCGTTCCTTACACTTTCCACAGAAATTCGGCTTGAAATAGTAGCCGTTCAGTCCGATGGCGTTATTGCCCGTGTGTTGGATGAACATGCCACGCAGAAAAAATCTGATCCTCTTGATTCGTCTTCTGCGCACCGGTATTCCGCGTCTACCATATTTATTACCGATGTGCCTGATCCCACTAAGGGAGGGCGTGTTATTTGCCGGGCAGCACCAAATGGGAGTTACCGTTCATCGCCAAACTCCCCGAATGTCATGGAAAAATGGATCGCACTTGAAACCTGTGAACTAATAGGCAAATAATCGGAAAGCATTTTAATCCATCCTCATGAGATCAACTCAGTATCATATTGGTGCTCTATTTCCTGCTGAATGGCGGGAATTCAAGGATCCGGAAACAGGTCGTCTTACCACACAGCTAACGAACGGAGCCGGGGCCAGTTATCCTTTATATTATTTTGTTCCATCCATAACAGCGGACGGACGGTATCTGGTTTTTCACAGTGAGCGATCTGGTTCCGTGCAATTGTATCGTCTGGACCTTACGACGGGAGAGATTGGTCAACTTACGGATGGGCACTCCACAAAGGCCGGGTGGACGATCTGGTGCACGCGCCATCTGGATGGCATTTATAATCACCTCAGCGCCCTCGATCTCGCCAGCAACGAAGTCTATTATTTTCAGGATGATGAAATCCGCGCGACGAATGTAGTGACTTTTGCAAATCGCCTGGTAGCGAAACTACCCCTCGGGCGGATGTCCATCGGCCAAACTATGTTTTCCCCGGATGGTTCATTGTTTGCGTTTATTCACGCCGACGAGAAAAAGTATAATGCCGTTCTGGACGAAAAAGAAAAAACGCCCATTGGCCTGTCGGACTTCCGAAACATGATCGGGAATGTAACGCTCGGATTAATTGAAACCAAAACCGGAAATTATCGGGAAGTTCTAACGAAGGATTTTCTTTTTCACCACGTCCTGTTTCTTGATGACAAAACGCTGCTGGTGAACCACCCAAAAAACTGCACGGGAATGTGGACGTTGGATACGGATGGAAAGAACATCCGCCATCTTCGCCCCCGAACCGCCGATGGCGCGCACGATGCGGAAATCTGCCACCAGATAATTACGGGTAATGGCATCCTCTATGAAGCGAACTTCAGGAAGGATGACCAGCACCGCGTGTACCTCGGGCGTTACGATGAGAAGACAGATGCCTTCGAGGAAGTGCTGCTGCCGGATGTCGGCTACGTGCATGTGGGGAATGACCCTGCGGGAAAATTCCTTTTCCTGGAGATTGCCGGCAAGACGCACGAAATCCGCTCCCTGCATTTCCCCCGCGATCCCGCGCGTCTCCGTATGCAGACGATCCGGAGGCTTGCTCCTTTCCGTGAAGGACAGCGAAACCATGCGCATCCCTTTTTGACGCCTGATCGTAAGTGGATGATATTCACGGACGCTGCCGAAAACGGTTTCAACCAGGTCTATCGAATCAATGTCGAAGACCTGAGTAGCCGGGATGAGTACTGGTAGTAAGTGGATAGTAACTCATAATCCAAAAATGAAAATTACACGTAACCTGTTATTCACTTTATTAATAATGGGGGTGTTATCCGGTTGTTATACGGAATCTAAAAATCCACTTTCTCCTTCTGAGGGTGCTATTGCCGATTTGCGCCTTATTGGCAAATGGAAGACGAAGGATGGTGATTTATTAATAATTACAGCTACCCACAAGGGGGCATGGATGCATTTGGAAGAAGTGCCGTCGAAAAAGGGAGGGACAACCCCGGCATTCTACGACTTTTATCCAACCGCTATAGGATCTCAGCGGTTTCTTAATATTCGAATGACAGAGTATGATGCAAAAAATCGTCCCAAAAAGAGAAGGGGCTACATTTTCGCGCATTATGAAGTCTCTAAAAAAGGGACTTTATCATTTTGCACAATGTCGGATGAAGAGATGGCGAAAGTTGTCAAAACGGGAAAATTAAAAGGCCATGTCGAAAAAGGACAGTATTTGACGGATGTTTTCATTAATGACTCCACTGAAAACCTTGTCACTTTTCTAAAGACGACAAACCTTAAAACCATATTTCCAAATTGTGTCACCTTCAAAAAGGTTCTCTAAGTAGCCTTTGATTCGCAAATTTCCTCTG
>JBDSIH010000154.1:0-2859 GCA_039918055.1 Chthoniobacterales bacterium | reverse complement strand
CGATCACATTACCGTGCTGGATTTTGGTGCGACGATTGCCGATGGCACGCCTGCGGAAATTCATTCCAATCCACGCGTGATCGAAGCGTATCTCGGGGAGGACAGCGACGATGAGTGATGTTGTTCTTTCCGTAAAAGATCTGACGGTTTCCTACGGCGATATTCACGCCGTGAAGGGCGTTTCCTTTGAAGTCAAAAAAGGAGAAATCTTTACGTTGATAGGCGGAAATGGCGCGGGGAAAAGTTCGACGCTGCGTGCGCTCTCCGGTCTTCTTCCTTATGGTGGTGAAGTAGTTTTCAATGGACAAAACCTGCATGGCATAGCACCGGAGAAAATCGTGATTGCCGGAATGGCACAAGTTCCCGAGGGCAGGGGAATCTTTGGGACGCTGACTGTGATGGAAAATCTCAAGATCGGCGCATGGATCCGAAAAGACCGTAAAGGTGTGGCCGAGGATATCGAAAAGGTGATGAATGATTTTCCGCGTCTGCGCGAACGTCGCGATCAGGTGGCCGGAACGCTCTCCGGTGGCGAGCAGCAGATGCTTGCGGTAGCCCGAGCACTGATGAGCCGTGCCACCCTGCTTCTGCTTGATGAACCTTCGATGGGCCTTGCACCTAAGCTCGTAAAGGAAATCTACTCCGTGCTTCGCGAGATCAATAAGACGGGCGTGACCATTCTTCTTGTGGAACAGAATGCAAACCTCGCCCTGCGCCTTGCACAGCGGGCAGGAGTGCTGGAAACCGGGACTCTTGCCTTAAGCGGTGAAAGTGCGGAATTACTGAAGAATCCACGTGTACGCGAAGCATATCTTGGTGCTTAATTTGTCAGTCGGAATCAGAGCGGAGGATATTTTAGGGACGCGGTTGAGGATATCGTAATTGAGTTTCCAAATATCTCGTTTCGGTCTGGTACTGTTTATTTAAACTCTGCAAAAAATCGATACAAAGGTCCTGATAGTTTTGTAATCTCACATACTAGTAAGCAATAGGTGAGGCCAATGATATAAATGTGGTCACCTCGTGACCTTTGACATATGAGGCAAGCAATAGCAGAAAATGTGTGCGCTTATATTTGGTGAGCGCTAGTTGGGGGGCTGATTATGTGTCTATCGATACTAACCATACCGGATGCAAATATCTGCATCCGGCAGGGAGCGATTTAATTACAGATTAATCCACACGCGGGTGCCATTGGTTTGCTTCCAATATCCGCGATGGTGATTGTGATAGCTATAACGATGGAAGTTTCCATTGTGATCATAGTATCCATGCTTGTTATTGTGATGCCAGTTCTTCGCCTGTGACTGCGTGATTCCTCCCAGAAGGAAGGCGCAAATAAGCGCAGCGGTCGCAAACGATATCCCACGCTTGGGGCGCGATAGTATGTTTTTCATGATTCGTAGTATAGCGGCCGGCGGGAGGAGGTGCCATGAGGGGTATGCCTTATAAGGATGTAGTCCTTTGTCCATCTGCGCGTGGATTAAAGCGATGAATTGCTTTTACACTCAGACAGGAGGCGGATAGTTTTCAGAAATCCCCATTCCCTGATGATTCGTAAATTATTCCCTGTACTTATTGGCAGCGCAATTTTTCAATTGCTTGCATGTGGAAACTCTCTGGCGGTACCGGTGGATATTCCGCCGGACCTGACTCCATCTGGCGGCACGGATAGTCAGGATTACTTTCTTACCACAAGCGGCTCCGTAGAGGGCTTTGGTACTTACAACGGCACTTTCGATACGGATACGCATGCGCTTTCGATTATCACCACCGCAGGTGGAACATTGACCTTCAATGGCGCTATCAGCGGCAGTGCGGCATCTCCTAGTGTAAACGTGGATATTTTTGCCGGAAATAACACCGTTTTTCTGAACGGAAATAACACTTTTACCGGAGACATCACTCTGGAGAATGGAACTTTAAAGATCGGGAGTGCCACGGCGCTGGGCGGTTCCGGTATTTTTAATACGAATGGTGCCAGCACGCTGGACCTGAATGGTCAGACCGTTGCTTCGAAAAATTATACCAATACGACTCCAGCCGCATCGACGATTTCCAATACCTCATCCAGCACAGCATCCTGGGGTGGTCTTATCAGCGTGACGAATACACTGACGCTTAATGCACAGGGAGGCGACATGAGTATCAGTGGGCCTATTTCGAGTCCGAGTATCGGCGCAGTAGCCAAGACGGGATCGCATGTTCTCACAGTGTCGGGAGATAACTCCACGATGGGAACCTGGCTTGTGCAGGCGGGGACTTTGAAGTTGGAAAGCGCTTCTTCGGTCGGACATGGAGTCACGATGGATGGCGCGGGCACCACGTTGGATCTGAATGGACAAAACATCACCGGCAAGCCTCTTCAAATTCTTCAGGCTGATGCGACCATCGCAAACAGCTCGGCGTCTTCTGCTACCTGGACCGGCACTATTGCAACACCATCGGGAGCGATTATTTTTGATGCCACTGGCGATATTGCTGTGACCGGCGCAATCACGGGATCGGGGGATGTGGTCAAAAACGGCATAGGAACCGTGACCTTTTCTTCCTCAGGTAACAACTACAGCGGAACTACGACTATCAATGCCGGCAGTATGATTCTTTCCGGCAGAATGGTTTTTTATGTCGATGATGCCGGAATAGTTAACGGCATTGGTGGAACAGGTGAGGTAACTCTCGACGGACAAACGGTATTCGCTTTTGATAATCCGGGCGTAACGGTCGGCGATTCCTGGAATGTGGTCGATGTATCGACTCTGGAATCGGCAACTTTTGGCGGCAGCTTCTCGGTCCTTGGCTTTACGAATGAAGGCAGTGGCCTGTGGGCAGGAACGGTCCTTGGCACGCATTACCAAT
>JBDSIH010000153.1:0-7773 GCA_039918055.1 Chthoniobacterales bacterium | reverse complement strand
AGAAGAGGGTATTTGCACCGAGGCGGGCAAGTGTCTGGTCGTTGAAGGTCAGTTCCGCGCGGGAGCCTGCTCCGGTCTTCACGCCCGTGCTGCCGTGAATGGTGCTGCCGATCGATGCGGGTACGGGAGAAGAATTTGGCGCGATGACTTCCACCTGATTGGTGACGCGGGTAACGGTGGCGCGCTGCAATTCGCCCGCGTGGATGGCGGAGATCGCCAGAGCAGTGATTGCCAGAAGCAGAAGAGTAAGGGGTGTTTTAGAACGCATAAAATTTAGAATTTAAACTGCGCAGACACGCCGCTGCCGACCATGAATACCCAGTAGTTATTATTCTCGGTGTTTGAGCTGTTAAATCCAAACGAAGCGACGCTATTGATGGAGAACCAATCTGTTATGACCCACGAGAGGCCGAAGCTTGCATTCTGGTTCAGGTCATCGCGGCCGCCCTGCGTGTAGTTAAAAAGAGAAATGCGGTAGTAGAGCGAGGCATTAATATTACGCGTGAGCGCAGCCTGGTAGCCGGTGAAGAAATCGAACGTATTTTTCAGCGCGTAGCCCGGTGAACCCGCGAGGTTGATTTCCGCACTGCTGCCGACATAGATCATGTGCGCGCGGCTGAGCACGAAGGGCTTCTGCACGCCGAACTTCAGCGTCTGCTGGTTATAAGTGCTCGAGCCCATACCCGGATCGGTGAGCAGCGTGAAGTGGTAGCGGCCAAAGACCGAGAGATCGCCGAGCTGGCGCACCACGTAGATCAGGCCCGCGCCGGTATCCGTGCTGTTAAAGTCCAGCTGGGTATTCGAGGCGTAGCGGAAAAGCTGCTCGCGCACGGTGAATTCGCCATAGAGGTTGCTCGCGATTTGCGGCGTGTAGTTCAGGCCGAACTGCGGAGCCATGAGCCAGTCACTGACGGGGTTGTTCTGCGTGAGGCCGGCGTTATTCGTCCAGTATTCGTTAAAATCCGCGTAGATCTGAAACGCGCGATAGCGTTCCCGGCGCGTGAGCATGAGCTGCTCGCCGAGGTCGCTATCACCCGGGCTGCTTGGGGCGTAGGACGATGCGGAATTTGCCAGGAGATAAGCCGATGCCTGGTCGATCACACTGCGCCGCGTCGATTCCTCACGCGCTACGCGCTGCTGTGCAGAGGCATCCTGCGCATGAAGCGTGGCGGCAAAAACCAGCAGGCCGATAACAAAAAATAATCTGAGGGAGTGAACGGTTTTCACGATGGTAAAAGCAAAGGGCGAATATTCCTTCCCAAACAGGGAAAGTCAATCGCCTCCTTGCTAATTTCCCGTGCTAAAAAGGGCTTCAGGCTGGCATCGCGGGAGGTTTTTGATAAGCCTAGAACCGTGGCCGCCCCAAAGAACAAAAAAACCGCGCAGTTCCGGATCCGGGCGCGGGCGTATGCCTTAATCGTTCTGGCCTCGGTGCTTGTGGTTCTTGGGTATCAATTTGCGATTCCTTATATCCCGATTTTGAACCGTCCCGAGCTGAGCGCACGAACCTGGATTATTACCTATGTGCATCGATTTGCCATATCCGGTGACTTTGTGTTTGTGGCTCTTGATGATGCGACGCTTCAACTCGATGGCGTGGAGCCGGAGGAGATTGCGGCATCACCGGAGCTGCAGTTAATGCAGGCGGAATTTCCATGGTCGCGAAAGGTTTACGCCTCTCTCATTGAGCGTTTGGTGCAGGCTGGGGCACGGGTGGTTGCCATCGATGTCTTATTTACGACGCCGAGAATTGGAGATGAAGATCTGCGTGCCGTAATAGAGCGCTACCCGGATCGGGTGGTATTAGCTTTTAATTATAAGAATACCACAGTCCATCAGGGGGATATTATGTCCATGGGGCGTGATATGCCCACGCAAGGGCTTCTTCCCGACGACAAGGCAAAGCCTCCCCGTCTGGGGTTTGTAAATTTCTGGCCCGATGAAACCCCTGGGCGGTCCGATAGGCTGGCTGTTTCCGATAGCGGGGTAATCAGCACATTTCATTATAAAATTTATGACAGTAGTCTGGGATTTGCCAAGTCTCGCAATGAGCAGGCTTATTATCTCTCCTTTGCGGCCTCTGTCCTGAAGATGGCGGGACTGGCAGATCACTTTTCTGACAAGGAATATTGGTTCCGGGATGCCTATAATCTGCAAAGCGCGGTTCCCATTATTTCGCTCTCCGACATCTTTGTGCCTGCACTGTGGAAGGCGAATCTGAAAGACGGGAAAATCTTTAAAAATAAAATAGTCGTAATCGGTCCTTTGGGAGATCGCTTTCACGACAGGCATTTTATTCCGCGAGGAGCAATTCCCGGCCCTTTGCTGCACGTGTATGCCATGAGCGCGATGCTGGAGAATGCCTTTTATAATATTTCGGAAGACCGGGCAAATTTCCTCATTATTTGTGGAATCGGGCTTCTTATCTATTTTGCAGCACTGCCGATTCGCCGCTTTTGGCTGCTTCCCTTGTTGATGGCTTTTCTATTGCTCATTTATCTCGGTGCAGTTTTGCTGCTTTTCGAAAAATTCAGTCTTCTGCTTCCTTTGGTTTCTCCCAGCGCGGCGCTTGTTGTCTCCGGCGTTTCCCTTTTTGCGTATCAATACGCGCGGGATCTCGTGGAGAAATCCCGCACGCGGCGTACGCTGGAGCGGTATGTCTCGCGCAATCTCGTGCAGGAGATTCTTGATGATCAGGGAGACTTCGCGGCATCGCTGGCGGGAACGCGTAAAAACGTGGCGGTTCTTTTCTCGGACATCCGCGGATTCACCCGTTATTCGGAGAATCGTGACCCGCACGAGGTCGTGAAGCATCTCAATGAATACCTTACGGCAATGGTGGATGTGGTTTTCAAACATACCGGCACGCTGGATAAATTTGTGGGCGATGCCGTCATGGCCGTATGGGGAAATGTGCACAGCGAAGGTGCGGAAAAAGATACGGTGTATGCCGTGGAAGCAGCGATTGAGATGCTCAGCGAACTTCAATGTCTGAATGAAAAATGGAAACTCGGAAGTGGTGAGAAATTCTCCATCGGCATCGGTATCAATTATGGCTCGGTCGTTTTTGGCAACATCGGGTCGGAGCAGAAGAGTGACCTGACGGTGATCGGAGATACGGTGAATCTCGCGTCGCGTATTGAGAGTTCCACGAAATTTTACCGCGTGCCCATTCTGCTGGGTGAGGCGCTCGCCGAGGTAGTGAAGCATCGAATTCCTCTGCGGTTTGTGGCTCGCGTGGCCGTGAAGGGACGTCTGAAGGAACTCGATTTATTCACGCCCGTATTGAATGCAGAGCATGCCCTCTATACGCCGCCATGGCTGGAGGCCTATGAGCAGGGGACAAAATATTTCAGGGACCGGGAATTTCTCAAGGCGAAGCGGGAGTTTGAGAAGTGCAGTAATGCGGATGATGAGCTTACGCGCCGGTATCTCGCGGCATGCGAGAAATGTCTTGTGGAGCCACCGTCGCAAACCGCATCGATCAACCTGCACATGTTTGAAGATGCGGTTGAGTAGAGGCCGGTAGTTGAAGGTAGTTATGCTTCTTGGGTAATGTCGAAACGCGTGATGCGCTCAAAATGCACCCCGTGATCGGCGATGTGCGTGGCTGCATTTTCAAGAGTCATGCAGATGGCGGGTCCCTCGCTATCGAGATCAACAAGTATATCTTCCTCGCGATATCGGAATCCTTGATAGCCTTCTTTTCGCGAAGCGAAGCCCGGAAACGGCTTCTGCCTCACATTAGTAAGGCAGAAGGCAGCTCGTCCACTTTGCAGTGGCGAAAATTGAAAGTCGATTTAGTCGATTACTTTACCCACTCGACTTTGCCATTCGAGAGGTTGTAAACGGCGCCGACGATCTTCAGTTTGCCGGATTCGACGGCCTTGCTGAGGATAGGCGATGCTTTTTTCAGCTTTTCCACGTTGAGAATAACATTTTCGCGGGTGGAATTCACAAGGAGATTTCCCTGCATCTTTTCTGCCTGAATTACAGCAGGCTTAAGAGATCTGACAAGAGAGGGAATATGGCCAGGGAAAACAGCTCCGTCCTGAACGGCCTTGATGGTGGAGTCTACAGCACCGCAACTCTCGTGACCTAATACAACAATCAGAGGGGTGCCAAGCACGGCCACCGCGAATTCAAAACTGGCAAGGCCGTCCTTCTCCAGGAAGTTGCCTGCCACACGCACGACGAAGAGATCTCCGCGTGCGGTATCAAAGGCGAATTCCGGGGCGATGCGGGAATCTGCACAACTCAGAACTCCTGCGAAGGGGTTTTGGCCCAGTGCAAGAGGTTCGCGCTCCGAGATGAAGTCATGGCGTTTCATCGTGCCATTTATGTAGCGCAGATTTCCGCTTTTGAGGCGAGCCAGCGCCTGGTCGGGCGTCAATACATTCTGTGGCTTTGGAATCGTGTAGGAGCCGGCGCGTGCCGTACTTCCTGCAAGAGTTGTTACCAGGGCGCCGATAATGCCAAGTTTGAGAAATTTACGACGGGAGAAGCTGGCTTCGTTTTTCGGAAGGTTAGTGCTCATAGTGTTATAAATAGAATTGCGCTGAATTTAACGTGGTGAGGGGGGATTGTCTAGCCGTTTATACCCTTAGCCCCCCAGTGCACCCACGCCTCTTTTAATGATGTCTCGATAGTAGTAGGCCGAGGGCTTTAGTTCGCGTTCGAAGGTTTTGGGGTTCATGCTGCACAGACCGAAGCGCGCCTTGTAGCCGTAGTGCCATTCGTAATTATCCGCCAGCGACCACACGAAATAACCGCGTATGTCGTAGCCCTCATCCATGGCTTTCTTCATCGCGCAGAGGTGTTCCTCCATGTAGCGGATGCGCTTGGTATCGTGCGAGGTGGCGATTCCGTTTTCGGTAATCATCATCGGTTTTTTGTAGCGGTCGCCGACAAATTTGATCTGGTTATAGAATCCCTTTGGATCGATGCACCAGCCCATCACGGAGTAATTCGGCCCGCGATACGTGCCAATCGTGAAATACGAAAGCGGCCCGATGACCTGTGAGTAGTAGTAATTAATGCCGATCACGTCGCAAACATCCGCCACGGCATCCATGTGATCGTAATCGGTATGCTCCACTTCCTTGTAAAGAACGTGTCCGATATCCAGCGCACCATCCTTCCACCACGGAAGCGCATGCACGCTGACGATAACGGCGTCCTTGCGGATGCTCCTGATGATCTTTGCCGCATCGCGGAAGTGGGCGATGCATTCCCTCAGCGCCTTCTTGTAGGTAAAAAATGCGAGCCGATCCGCCGGGGGCCACATGCCGGCGAGGTAGGCCATGGCGAGCTGCCCATTGGGTTCGTTTTGCGGCGCATAGGCCCGCACATGCGGAGCCAGCGCAGTGACCATCTTCATTACAAATGCCTGCCAGCGCGCGCGTGCTTCGGGATGCAGCCAGTTGGATGCGTTCGGCTTTTTCTCGTTGTATAGCCACGAGGGAAAAGTGAAGTGCCAGAGGCACACAATCGGCTCCACACCCGCTTCCCTGAGTCTCTTCACGCCCTCTACGTAGAGCGCAATCGCCGCCTCATTATAAACTCCCGGCTGAGGCTCCACGCGCGCCCATTCCACACTGAAGCGATAATGGGTGAGCCCGATTTTTTTGATGGCTTTGAGCGCTTTCTCGCCATGCGTCCAGCCGTAGATGGCATTTCCCTTTTTGGGTGCCCTGCCTTTTTTGATGAACGCGACATCCCAGTCCGTCTGAAAATAATTCGGAGTTCCCGGCGTCACCGCGGGATCTTCGCACTGATAGCTGCTCGTGGAGACTCCCCACGCAAAGGTGTCTTTGGAAAACATCGTTCTAGGGTGGAGCGATGTTCGCAAATTCCCCGTCGCGATAAAAGGAAATTTAAGGGTACCTTGCCAATGGCAAACGCTATTTTGTTGGCGGATTATTCTTCCGATCGATCTTTCTCGCCGTGAAATAACTCTGAACGCAGGCAATGAGCATGCAGACGATTACAATGACGCTGCTTCCGGACGAATAAAAACTCTCCTCTTTATCGGGAAGGAGCGTCCCTATGATACCCCAGATGAGAATAGGGAAAGACCAGGCGATGAGTATTTTTCCTCCTGCCTCATTAATCGCGTACCAGTTTTTTTCCGATTTGTACGACTGGAAAAATCGCACGCCATAAAAATGATTTTTAGGAATTTGTCGAAAGATCAAAGGCAGGCATAGCAGCATGATCAACAGGGCGACTCCAATATTTAGCCATGGCAGCTTTTCCATTCGTTACCGTGGCTTTATATAATACCCCGAAGAGCGCCAGACGCCGTCTTCTTCCTTTTTGAAGGTAACGGTTTCGATAGCGTATTTCATATTTTCAAAAGAGGTTTCAAACTGCGTGATGACGAAAGGGCCTTTCATCATTCCTGCACGGCTTTGGATTTCTTCCTGAAGCGCCTGGGAGGCCACTTTTCGGCTAAGAAGTTTGCCGAGGGGTTTTCGGATGCTGTTGCTTACCGAGGTCCATTTTTCCTCGGTTACGGCTTCCTTGAAAGGGCCGGAGGCATCCTGCCAGCTTTTGGCGTAGTCGCCCTGATCGATTTCACCCAACCATTGAAGAGTGGCAGTAAGGGCTGCTTTTTTCGTTTCGGCTTCCGGGGTTTCGGCGCGGACGATATGGCAGAAGGTGGTAATGAGCAGCGATGTAAAAATCGCGGCCATGAGGGGGGATTTTTTGGTTAACATAGAAGTTTCGGAGGTTGGTCTAGGCCACGCACTCGAAGACGCCGTAGTAATTATCGCTCGTCTTGTAGATCATGCGGGCTTCGCGGAAGCCGTTGGCTTTGGCCATTTCGGTGTAGACTTCGGGCGGCTCGGGGTAGTCGCTGCTGGAGACGTGATCGTGCACGGCCTTGAGCTCTTCGGGCGTCATCTTGTCCCAATGGGAAAAAGTTTCATCCCGCCAGCGCTGGAAATGCTCCTCGCGGATTTCGCCTTCTTCGCAGATTGGCTCGTAGAAGAGGAAGCGTCCGCCGTCTTTAATGATGCGGCGCATTTCAGGAAAAAAGCGGTTCTTGTCCTTGCGCACGAGATGGTGAAACGAGAGGCCAATGAAGGCGACATCGTAGGTAGAGGTGCATTGCTTCACGTATTCGAAGAAATTTGCCTGGGTAAATTTCTTCCCGCAGGTGAATGCGGCGAGATTTTCCTTCGCGTAGCCGAGCGCGATACCGGAGATATCGACGGCCTCGTAACTTTTTACCGGACAGTTCACCAGCACGCGGGATGTCCAGTGGGCATCGCCTGCGCCGAGATCGATGAAGGAGAATGGGGTGGTGAGTTTATTCAGCACTTCGGCGACGGCGGCAAATTCTTCGCGATGGTGGAGGTAATTCAGCTCCACGACCTTGCGGTAGATGTGCCATTGGTCAAAAAACTGCCGAACGGATTCCTCGTCCTGCTGAGAACCGGTATTTGGTAAAGCGGTAGACATTGTAAATTGCGCTAATCAGTCGAGGAGGCCTTTTGAAGTCGCCTTGCGGTAGGCGGACTTCGGCCAGATCACGAATTGATTCTCCTTCATGAATCCTTTGGAAGCGATGGTGGCGCGGAGTTCCATGACGTAGGTCTGGCCCTGTACCTCGAAGTATGCGGGCACTATGGCGCCGTTTCCGCTGTTCCAGGAAACCTTGGTTTTAGCGCCGCTGCTATCGATTTCGAAATCCCAATACTTATAGGACTGCGCGGTCGTCGTGCTCTCTACGGTACGGGTGCCGAGAAACCGAACCGTGAAGTC
>JBDSIH010000152.1:0-8843 GCA_039918055.1 Chthoniobacterales bacterium | reverse complement strand
GGAAGCCACGCATTCCTCCTTAAGTCAGATGGCGGAATGGCTCGAACCGGAAGCTTTTTTTATGCGCGCCGGAAAATTAGCAAGCGCGGAACTCCGACGTAAACTCGATTCTACAAATCACGCCGTTACTCTTTTTGGAACCGCCCTCGCGTTTCTGCATTACTTTGAAGAACGCCACACGCATCAGCTTCCCGAAGGAAGTATCGCGATTGAAACCGGCGGCTACAAAGGCAGTGGTCGCGAGATTTCCAAAACGGAACTCTATGCGCTTTTTAAAAAGCATCTCGGACTTCCTCCCGCTTCCGTCTTCAATGAATACGGAATGACCGAGCTCAGCTCCCAGTTTTACAGTCACGGACTCGGCACGCCGCATCATTGTCCGCGTTGGGCCAGGGTCGTCGTGATTAATCCCGCTTCCGGTCTGGAAGTCGAAGACGGAAATCCCGGCATCCTTAAAATTTATGACCTGGCGAATCTCGGCTCCGTATGCGCCATCCTCACGCAGGATCTCGCCATCCGGCACGGTGGCGACTTTGAATTGATCGGCCGCGATCCCGCCGCATTACCGCGCGGCTGCTCCCGCAGTGCCGATGAAATGCTCCGGCGCTAACACCATGAATACACGCTCCATCGCTGAAGCCCTTGCCGCCGCTGCTGCGGATTTTCTGCTGCTTGGAAAAATTTCCACGGAAGATTTGCTTCAGGTCGTGCAGACAGAACTGGGCCATGTGGAAATTCTCGATGGATTTGCGCCGTATGGAAACCACCACGCACGGGCATTCGGGCCGGATGTGATTCTGCACATCGTCAGCGGCAATACGCCGCATGCCGCGCTGCAAAGTCTGATCCGCGGCCTGCTTTTAAAATCCCGCAATCTTGTAAAGATTCCCCGCGCAGGATTGCCGGAAGTGGAAGAATTTTGCAGCAAGCTTCCGGAGGAGCTTCGTGCACGCGTTCAGATCGCAAGCGAGCTTTCCGAAGCGTGGATTCAGCAGGCGAATGCCGTCATTGTCTTTGGTTCGGATGAAACGATCCATGCGATCCGAAAAAAAGTTCCTGCCTCGATTCCATTTTTCGCACACGGAAACAGGCTGAGTTTCGGCATCGTATTCGATGATCCTTCATTTGCATCCGTTGCCAATGCAGCAAAAGATGCTTCTCTTTACGACCAGCAGGGCTGCCTCTCCCCGCATATCTTCTACATCAAAGAAAACAAACCTGGAGATGCCCGCCTTTACGCCGCAAATCTTGCGGCGCAAATGGAGACCTTCCAGAAACAACATCCGCGTGGAGATCTGTCCGTGAATGAAGCCGCGCAAATCTTCCATCTTCGCACGAGTTACCGCTTTCGGGCCGTCAACGACCCACGTGTCGCCCTCTGGGAAAGTCAGAATTCGGATGCATGGACGGTTATTTACGAGGATGACTCCTGGTTTGCCACTTCCTGCCTGAATCGCGTGGTTTACGTGAAGCCCCTGCCGGACGATATTTCCGCCAGCCTGACCTCTGTGCAGCACTGGCTGGGCGCAATCGGCATTTGGCCCTGTGAGGTACAATTTGCGGAAAAGCTTCAGCATTTTGGCGCGTCACGGATCTGTGCAATAGGCCAGATGCAAAACCCTGCTTTTACCTGGCATCAGGAAAGCCGCCAGACACTTGCCCCGCTCGTTCGCTGGGTGGATTTCGAAGGTGTTAAATCCTGCGTTTAAACCCATCCAGAAGACCGTCGGACGACGATTGATTTATACCGCTTCATCCTTGCCAACCATAAAGGTTGTGTCAGGCTGGACTTAACCAATTTATCCTATGTCTGATAATAATAATAACCCTACTGATAAAAACCGCGTCGCCGAAGATAAGCTCGCAAGCAGCCAGGAGCATGCCCGCAAAGCCGTGGAAGCCACTAAAAAAGCCGCGCAGTCCGCTTACGAAGAAAGCAAGCAGCACATCTCCGCAGCAGCCCAGGATCTCGGCGAAGCCGCTAATGCCAAATACGGCGAAATCCGTAATCAGGTCGGTCAGGCCGCTCAGGACTATTCAGGCCGCGCTCGTGACGCCTGGACAGATGCCACAGTGTGTGCAAAAGGTTTCCAGGAAGAAAGCGAACAATACATTCGCGAGAACCCCTTGCAGGCAGTCGGCGTTGCTCTCGGCATTGGATTCATCCTCGGATTGATCTTCCGCCGCTAACCTTCGCCAGTTTAATACAGCAATTGTGATGCCGGAAAACACGGATCCAGTCCGCAGGGCTGGCGGAAGTGGTCTATTTGATCACCTCAGCCGCCTCATCGCGAATTTTCTTCAGCACCTTCAGGCGCTGGGGTCGCTTGCCGGACTGGAAGGCAGAGAAGCCGCGCAGCGTGGTTTGCGCGCGCTTATCGCGGTGATAGCTGTCCTGTTTTTCGCGGCCTTTGGCTATATCCTGTTTATTCTGTTTCTGGCCTTTCTTCTGGCCACCGTTGCCGGATTAAACTGGCTGTGGATTGTATTGATTTTTGCTGTCGTGCATTTCGCTTTGGCCGGTGGATTTTTCTTCATGTTTCGTAAGCAGTTCTCCGCGCCACTTTTCCCTTCCACCGCTGCAGAATTGCGCAAGGATTTTGAATTACTTGGTGGAGGAAGGCCATGACGCGCGCGGAGATTCTTGCAGAACTTGAAAAGACCCGCTGGGCCGTTTCGCAAAATACCGCGCTTCTTCGCCGCGATCTGGATGTCGGCACGCAAATCCGCAGCAGCATCGCCCGCCATGCTTATGGTTGGATTGCAGGGGCATTGCTCGTAGGCGTCTACCTTTCGAGACGTGGAAGTGGCCCCGCTCCAAAGCCGATCAAACCTAAAAAAGGAGAGAAAACAGTCTCCATCGAGGAGCCGATCAAGAAAGCGACAACCCTTTCCCTGCTTATCGCAGGCTTCCGTATAGCGATGCCTTTTATCAAACCGATCTTCACTGCCTACGCATCAAAAGGGCTTACACAGTTTGCTTCCCGTCTGGGAAAATAAGTTTGAATTGCCATCGCGCGTTTCCGTCTTGATTTGAACGGAATAAAAGTGAAGTTTTCCTCTGTCCCCCACAGGATAATTTTTCACATGGAGCAGAATACAAGCCCCCAGCTCGATAATACTCAGGGCGAAGCGCAGACGCTTAGCCACATTGACAAGTATTTGTCCGTCGGCAAACAGTCCGACGCTTCCGATATTCATCTCAGTGTTAACTGCCAACCCACCTGGCGCCGCTTTGGATCGCTGGAACCCATCTGGCTTCGCGCTCCCGTTCTCACTCCAGCGGATACGGAAAATCTTGCCATGGGTTTTCTTACCGAAGAGCAGAAGATGCAGCTCACAGAACGCGGAGATGTGGATTTTTGTTACTCTGCGCCATTTGGACGTTTTCGTACCAGCGTCGTGCGCCAGCGTCTCGGCCATGAATTGGTCTTCCGCATCATCAATGACAAGATTCGCACAATGGATGAGCTGGGGCTTCCTCCTGCTCTAAAACTCCTGACGCAATATCAAAACGGGCTGATCCTGGTCACAGGCTCCGTAGGAAGCGGAAAGTCCACGACGCTCGCCGCCCTCGTTGATCAGATTAATCAGGACAGACACGATCATATTATTACGCTCGAAGATCCGATCGAATACATCATCCCCTCCAAGGGATGTCATGTCACGCAGCGTGAAGTGCACACCCATACGGAATCCTTCGGCACAGCACTGAGAGGTGCCCTGCGCGAAGATCCGGATATCATCATGGTGGGTGAAATGCGCGATCTGGAAACCATCTCCCTGGCGATTACCGCATCGGAAACCGGCCACCTGGTTCTAGGCACCCTGCATACAAGCAGCGCCGCACGCACCCTGGATCGGGTTCTTGATGTCTTCCCGGTGGAGCAACGCGAACAGATTCGCATGATGGTGAGCGAATCCCTGCGAGGCGTTATCAGCCAGCAGCTCATTCCCCGCGCGGATGGTCGCGGACGGGCGCTTGCCATGGAAATTCTCGTCAATACTCCCGCTGTTGCAAATGTGATCCGGGAAGCACGCACCTTCATGCTTCCGGGCATTATCCAAACCGGTAAAAAACTTGGAATGAAACTCATGGATGACCGGATCAAGGAACTCTACGAGGAAGGGATCATCTCCGGCGAGGAAGCCGTCATGCGGGCCGAGCAAAAGGACCTCATGCGGCAAACCTGCAAAGTCGGGTAGAGATTTTTATGGCATACATCGATCAATTTTTTGAGGTTCTCATTGAGTCGAAGGGTTCAGATCTCCACCTGGCCGAGGGCCAATCTCCTAAAATCCGCAGGCACGGAGAAATTGTCCCGATTCGTGAGGAAGTCCTCACGAAGGAGGAAATTACCTACATGCTCCATGAAATCTGCACTCCGAAAAACTGGGAGCGCTACGAGCAAAAAGGAGATCTGGATTTCGCGTATGAAATGAATGAAGAGAGCCGTTTCCGCTGCAATTATCTCAAGCAGACGAATGGATACGGCGCGGTTTTTCGTTTGATCCCGACCAAAATTGCGACGTTGGAAGAGCTCAAGGTTCCACAGGTGATCAAGCAGTTCGGAGAAATGCGGGGCGGCCTTGTGCTGGTGACCGGCCCTACGGGTTCCGGAAAAAGCACCACGCTCGCGGCGCTGATGGATTACATCAATACGAATTACACGCGGCATATTGTCACCATCGAAGAGCCCATCGAATTCGTGCACCGTAATAAAAAAAGCATTATCACCCAGCGTGAAGTGCCCGAACACGCCAGCAGCTTTCCCGCAGGCCTGAAGGCCGCCCTTCGAGAAGATACGGATATCGTCCTCGTTGGTGAAATGCGCGATCTGGAAACCATCGCCCTCGCTTTAACGGCGGCGGAAACCGGCCTTCTGGTCTTCGGCACTTTGCACACTAATAATGCACGCAAAACCGTGGATCGTATGATCGATGTTTTTCCTTCGGATCAGCAGGCGCAGGTGCGCACGATGCTGGCATCCTCCCTTCGGGGCGTGATTGCGCAGCTTCTGATGAAAAAAACCGACGGCGGCGGACGTGTAGCAGTGAATGAAATCCTGATCGTAAACAGCGCCGTTGCAGCCATCATCCGCGAAGGGGCCACGCAAAAATTACAGGACGTTCTCGTCGGAGGCAAAGCCATTGGCATGCAGTTTATGGACGATGCCATCTGGGAGCAACTCGTTCAGGGGGCAGTCAGTCCCCACGAAGCTTACATGAAGGCGATTGATAAAACCCGCTTCAAGCCGTTTCTCCCTCCCGAAGAGGCGGATCTCGCCAACGTTTCCTGAAAATCCGCTTCTTTTTCAAAGCCTGCGGATAAGCTTTCTTCTCGCCCATCTCCTCCAGATTGATACGATTCGCGGGATGACACCGCCACGCGCGCTTTATGAAGCCCGTTTTATTATGGGAGGACTCGCCATAGCCTGGCTGTTCTTCCTCTTCGTCGTGCCGGCAGTCTCCGTCATTATCGCTATTTTCTTCCTGTACGTACTTTATTTCTTTCGGGATCCTGAACGCGTTGCGCCCACCGACCCCTCGGTCGTCGTCTCTCCGGCGGATGGAAAGATCGTGGCGATTGAGGAAATTGAGGAAGTGGAATTTCTAAAACGGAAGATGAAACGCATCTCGATCTTTCTTTCGGTCTTTGATGTTCATGTAAACCGGGCCCCTGTCGCCGGGGAAGTAACGCACTCGCAGCCCAAACCCGGAAAATTCCTCGATGCCCGCAACCCGGACTCTTCCACCCTCAATGAATCCCGCACGTGGGTCATCCTTGGAGAGCAGGGCGAAGTCGTCGTAAAGCAAATCACTGGCGCGATCGCCCGGCGCATCGTCCCATGGGCGAAAGTGAGTGACCGCCTGGAAAAGGGCGAACGTTTCGGGATGATACGTTTTGGCTCCCGAACGGAACTGTATCTGCCACTGGATTCAGAAGCGATGGTCGCGATCGGAGATAAAGTCAAAGGTGGAGAAACGGCCATTGCCCGGCTAAAACAACAGAACGCCAAGGCTTAAAAATGAGCGATAACGAAAATTACCCCCGCATCTATCTCCTGCCGAATCTTATGACGGCCGGAAACCTTTTCTGCGGCTTCGCAGCCGTACTTCGAATTTTTGAAGCCACACTTCCAAATGCCGATGTCATCGGGCTTTATCACCATGCGGTAATCTTCATTCTGGGCGCCTTTGTCTTCGATATGCTCGATGGCCGTCTTGCCCGCCTTGGCGGACAGGAAAGCCCTTTTGGCCGGGAGTTTGATTCCATTGCGGATGTAATCTCCTTCGGCATCGCCCCGGCATTGCTGGTTTATAAAATCGTGCTGATTGATTTTCACCGCTGGGGCTGGCTGATGGCTTTCTTCTACCTCCTCTGTGGCGCCATGCGGCTTGCACGCTTTAACTGTATCGCGCAGCAAAACTCGGAAAGTACTACAAAAGATTTCGAAGGCTTCCCGATTCCCGCCGCTGCGGGCTTGATTGCGTCGCTCACGATGTTTTTGCTCTCCATGCAGGAAGGGGAACGTCAGATCGGCAATTGGAAATACGCCCTGCCGGTACTGATCATCTTTTTGTCTTTTATGATGTTTTCCCGTGTCCGCTATCCCAGCTTCAAAGGCGTAAACTGGCGCACTCAGCGTTCCATTCCGCGCTTCCTGCTCATCATTGTTTTATTGCTGATCAGCGCGATTAATTACCAATGGATGCCTGCCCTGCTCTTTGTACTTTTCCTGATTTACGGTTTTGTCCGTCCCTTTATCTCCATGGCGCTGCGCCGTGAGATCGAAGAGGAAGAAGAAGATATAGATTCTTTCAAATCAGAAAATGGGGAGGATATTAAATCCGAAACCCCTGCACCAAAATTGTAGGACCTTTAGGCCTTAGGCTTCCCACAATCCGGTGCTCATATACTTGAGCCCGGAATCGCAGATGATGGTGGCAATACTTGCTCCAGGTATTTCCGTCTGTAGTAATTTTATCGCTGCAGCCACATTAGCACCGCCAGAAACGCCGCCGAAAATCCCCTCCTCCATTGCCAGTCTGTGTGCCATCTGCACGGCCTCTTCCCCACTGACCTGAATAAATCCATCGATCAGCTTTTTATCAATGAGGAGATTCGTGCGGGAATAGCCTCCACCCTGGATGGGATGCCCGGCACCGGTTGTCGGTTTGCCCGCCATTACTGCGGCTTCTGAGGGTTCCACGACGAAGCAACGGATAGCGGCATTATAATTTTTAAAAGCCGTCGCGCATCCCGCAAAAGTTCCGCCCGAACCGACAAAATCACAGAAGGCGGTAATACCTCCGGCGGTCTGCTTAAGAATTTCCGGTCCTGTACCAAACTCATGCGCACGCATGTTGTTAAGATTCTGGAACTGATCGGCCCGAAAAGCATTTCGCTCGGCAGCGAGTTTATGCGCCGCCTCTTCCACAAGCTTCATATCCTCGCCGGAAACCTGCCCGGGCTGTGAATGGGGTGCCTGATCCACGAGGAAAATTTCTGCGCCCAGCGCCTTCATCATGATGGAGCGCTCCACGGAATTGCCGCGTGAAATTACAGCCACAAAAGGATACCCGCGCGCTTTACAGACAAGTGCCAGCCCCGTGCCAGTGTTCCCACTGGTAAGCTCCACCACGGTCTGCCCCGGAGCGAGCGAACCGTCCTTTTCCGCGGCATCAATAATCGAAAGCGCGATGCGATCCTTCTTGGAATGGCCGGGAGAAAAATATTCCAGTTTGGCAAAAATTTTCCCGTTAAGTCCGGCGCCGATTCGATTCAGGGCCAATAGCGGAGTTCCACCTATGGTCTCGGTAATAGAATTTATCACGCGCGACTCGTTCATAAAATTTGCGATCAGTATCTCAAAATCGAAACAACCGGTACTGGCGCGAGAACTTCCCTTCCGTGTAGAAATTCGATCTCGACCAGAAACTGAACCTGCACAACTTCACCCTTCAATTGCTGAATCAGCTTAATGGCTGCATTCGCCGTGCCGCCTGTTGCGAGTAAATCATCAATAAGCGATACGCGCTCGCCGGGCTGGATCGCATCGGTGTGCATCTCCACTTCCGCCGCGCCGTACTCAAGCTGATAGGAGGAAACGACCGTTTGAAAAGGCAGTTTCCCGCGTTTCCGGACGGGCACAAATCCCAGCCCTAATTCATAAGCCACCGCAGCGCCAAAAATAAAACCTCGCGCATCGACGCCTGCGATCTTCTGAATATTTTTGCCGACACATCCTTCGGCCAGCGCCTTCACCGCCAGACGAAATAATTTCGCATCGGCAAGAACAGGTGTGATATCGCGAAATAAAATTCCCGCTTTCGGAAAATCCGGAACATCGCGCATTCCCGCTCTCAACATATTATAAAGATCATTTTCCATAGATCAGTTTCCAAATGAAATTTCCACCGCACGCGCTGTTTCCACAATCTGACTGCCGGGAGAAACTTTGCGGAGCCGGTGCACGGCATCGGCGATGGAAACATCCAGCGTGAGGTCATTTTGATAACTGACCATTTGCCCGAACTTCTCATCGTCAATAAGCTGCACGGCCTTGACGCCGAAGCGGGTGCCGAGAATGCGATCCAGCGTGGTCGGTGCGCCCCCGCGCTGAAGATGCCCCAATACACAATTACGGGTTTCTTTCCCCGTGCGATGATGCACTTCGCGGGAAACCATTTCGCCAACTCCTCCGAGACGATATTCCCCCTGACTGCCGCCGTGGCGAATCTGCTTTCCGTCTTTCGGCGAGGCGCCCTCCGCCACCACGATCATCGTGCTCTTGCAACCCTCGTGGTCTCGTTTCATGACGACGTCGGCCACCTTATCG
>JBDSIH010000151.1:0-1758 GCA_039918055.1 Chthoniobacterales bacterium | reverse complement strand
GAATTTATTATCCGGCGTAATCAGGCGTACATCAGAAGCGCCCAACTTACCATCGCCGCCGGGATATAGGAAATCCCAGCCGAACTGATAAGCCACAATCTCCACCTCGAGGGCATCAGACGCGATGGGGCTTTCAAGCAGTTCATTCCAGACACGAATACTCCAGATAACCAGCGCGATGAAAATAACCGTCGGCAGGAGCGTCCAGAAAATTTCCAGCTTATTATTTCCATGGCAGTAATGAGCTTTAACGCCTTTTTTCCGGCGATACTTAACCAGATAATAAATAAAAACGGCATTTGTGAGGACAAATACGATGGCAGTCAGAACCGTAATTACGTAAAGTATCTCATCGATTTTCTGTCCGCCTGTTGTCGCATTTTGCGGAGCCCAAAAAATATTGCCGGTATGGGTTTCCGCAGCAGCGGTCATCGCCAATAGCGCGAACACGGGAACAAAAACAAAAACAAATCGGAGTAACGAACGAAACATAAGTTATGCCTGTGGCGCGGGGGTGACGGGTTTCGCAGCTGCAGGAGCGGCGGCTGGTGCAGGAGCGGCTTGCGCTTCAGGTGTGAAATTTTGTTTTGGCATTTTTTGAAGTTCAGCCGGTGACCATGGTTCAGAGCGGTTCAAGCCTTTCAGCTCCTCCCTTATCTGCTTCACATTATTTGCATTGATCGGAAGAGCCTTATTTCCCCATTCATTGCGCACATAAGTTAACACTGCTGCAATTTGCTCATCTTTCAACTGATTCCATGCAGGCATTGCGCCATTAAAGGCAACGCCTTTAACCGTCAATGGTCCCTGCATACCCAGTAACACGATCTTCACGAGGTGGTTATCGCCATGCCAGTCCTCGGACTGAACCCACTCTGAGCCGACAAGCGGCGGGAACTGGCCCGGAAGACCCATTCCATTTTGCTGATGGCAAATTACACAATTTTGCGTAAAAACCCGTTTTCCATCAACCATCGGATCAGGAGGTGCAGCCTGCTGTCCAGCGCCTGCTCCGGACCAAGAGACGATATCCGCGTCGAAAACGTCCGCTTTGAAACCTCCGCTGTAGAATGAAAGATAACTCCCCGCCCAGAAAATGATCGCGATGAAAATGGCGATCAGCCATACGGGAATAGGCTCATATCCCACGTGAGAATCTTTCTTCTCCTGCAGGATCGATCCATGAACCTGGCCCACGTTCATCTCGCTGCTCAGCTCGGATTCGCGGAACTCTTCGGTATCGGGATTGTTGTTTTCTAAACTCACGGCAATCTTAGGTTATTCGACCTTGGGCTCCTTGGCCTCAGGCAATTCGTAATTATGATTGAGTGACAGAAGGTAAGCAACCAACGCCTTGGCATCTGCACTCGGAACGACTTCCCAACCTGCGGCGGGAGCATGCGGCCCACTGAGGGTAAGCGCATCTTCGGCAGGTTTGCTTTGAATCTTCTGAAGGTCATACATAAAGCGGTAGGAAGGCATAACCGATCCCGGCACAACCGTGCGCGCTTCATAAAGATGACGATGAAACCATTGTGGATCCGTCTGTCGGGCTCCTACGTTTGCCAGATCTGGCCCCACACGCATGGTTCCCAGAAATGCGGGGCTTTCATGCATGTAATCGCGGGCAACGAGAGGGCGTTTTCCCCAACCACGCAGGATATCGGAAGTCGTTACATTAACCTGTCGAACCTGTTGGCTATGGCAGTAAACACATCCATTTGCCGCATAAACTTTCTGCCCCTGCCGTGCCAGGCC
>JBDSIH010000150.1:0-4448 GCA_039918055.1 Chthoniobacterales bacterium | reverse complement strand
TCAGGCAGGCAGGGATGCGCGTCATTCTCCTGGAGCGAGGACAAATCAGCGAAGGCGAAACAGGCCATACGACATCTCATCTGACAAACATCCTCGATATGCGCCAGAAAGAGATCATTTCCACTTTTGGTGAAAAATATGCGCAGCAGATCTGGGCAGCTGGTGATGCAGCCATTGAACAGATAAAGGAAAATGTCGCCGCTGGAAATATCACCTGCGACCTGAAAGAGATTCCGGGTTATCTCATTTCAAATATGGATGCCACCCAGGACTCCGATATCGAGTCTCTGAAAAAGGAAGCGCAGCTGGTAAAAGACGTTTGCCATGCTTCTGCGGATTACCAGGAAAGTATTCCCGACCTGAATTGTCCCGGTGTGCATTATCCGGGCCAGTATAAATTTCATCCTTATAAATATGTCTCTCAACTGGCATCGAAAATTCCGGGAAATGGTTGCGCGGTCTTCGAGAAATCCAATGTCGACAGCTTCGATGAGAAATCCCGCGCGGTAATGGCAAACGGTTATCGCGTGAATTTTCGGTATGTATTCATTGCCACGCATGTTCCGCTGCAGGGATTTGTAAATACGGCTTCGGCGATGCTGCTCCAGACGAAGATTTCAGGATATTCAACTTATGCAGTCGGTGGATGGCTGTCTCCAAAAACGCTTCAGGAGGCACTTTATTGGGATGCTAAGGATCCTTATTCGTACCTGCGTGTGGATCATCATGAAAAAGGGGATTACATAATCCTCGGCGGCGAAGATCATAAAACCGGGCAAAATGCCGATCAGTCCGCGCAGTGTTATACCAATCTTGAAAGCCGGATTCAGAAATTGTTTCCGAAAATCAAAATCGCCGATCACTGGTCGGGTCAGGTCATCGAGACCGTGGATGGCATGCCCTATATTGGCGAAGTTACGGAAGGGCAGTTTATCGCCACAGGATTCAGCGGTAATGGCATTACCTTCGGCACGCTGGCGGCAATGATGGGCCTGGAAGTTCTGCTTAATGGCAGGAGCCGTTGGGATCCATTATTCGATATCCATCGCAAAAAGCTCGCTGCGATCGACGACTACATCGTCGAAAATAAAGACTATCCTCTCTACATGGCAAAGGGTTGCCTTCAGCACTTTAATAAGATCGATCCTCACACGCTTAAGCCCGGTGAAGTGGGGGTGGGAAATTATGGCGGCAAAAAAGTGGCCGCATATCGTCCTGAAAAGGGAGAGCATGTTATTTTATCAGCCATCTGTCCGCATATGGGCTGTGTTGTGGCATGGAATGGCGCTGAAAAAACATGGGACTGCCCCTGTCATGGTTCCCGATTTATGTCCACGGGAGAAGTAATGGCAGGGCCCGCGGAATCCCCGCTTGCGAAACTTCCGGATTCTAAGGGGTAACTTGCAGGGGTAACTTACTCCTGCGGATCACCCGATTGCGCGCGCGTATTATGATCTGCTTCGTCGAGGCCTTCGTTCACAAGATCCTCGGCAATGGTTCCTTCTTCACGAATCTGCGTTTTAGGATGTTGAAAACCGGAGGAGCCTGGCGGAGTATCCCATTCCTTCAGCTCTAAAGTGGATGTCGTTTCCTCTGGAGCATGTGTGGAAGCAAATTGCCCTGTAATTTCCTCCCGTGCTTGAAGAATATCTTTTTCGTTAAAAGCTTCGCGGCCATCGGAGCGTGCGAGTTCAAGCGCACGGCATTCGATTTCTTTCTGGCTGACTTCACCCATTCCCTGTCCGCCGAGTTCAATACGATTTGTTGGCGTTTTCATACATTAAAAGTTCGCACTCCGAACGCTCTGTGGACTGCTTTATTAAAAAACGGAGATACAAGTTTCTTGCTGTGGATTCACAATTGCAAGGAACTGTAATCTCTTCGGATGTTGGCCGCCCGCTTGAATACATCACCCATCGGCTGGATTATGATGGCAACGCCCCCTGCGGCCTTATCCGTGAACAACCATGGGGTAAGAACATTCTTATTATCGCTTTGACGGGCTGGGGGCAGAGAGAGGATCAGGACCGTTCGCGTAAGGCCGGATTTGATCATCATCATGTAAAGCCCGTAGAGCTTGAGATGCTCTTTCGGAAGGATAATTTCAGGACACATTAAGCGTGGCAATGTCCTGCAAAGCGATCTGTCTTGAGATGGCTGAGACTACGCTTGAAGACAGAGTATCGGTTGCACTTGATGAAACCCGCATGCTTATTCTGGACGCGGAGGTCATTCTGGCTCTTTTCCCCTGGCTTAAAAGAAAGCAAATACTCTCGGCAATCGCTCACCCTCAAAAAATATGAAAGCACTGATATTCGATCTTGATGGAACGCTGGTGGATACGGTTTACCCGCACGTTTTTACCTGGCAGGCGACATTTGCCGAGGCGGGCATTCCTGTGGAGGGCTGGCGCATTCATCGTCGTGTGGGAATGAGCGGTGGAGTTTTTATCCGTAGCCTCATGCGGGAATGCGGCTATGAAATCTCTGAGCAGCAAACAAATGCCCTCACCAAACGGCATTTAGAAATGTATAAGGAAATGCATCCGGTGCGTCAGCTTTTGCCGGGCGCGAAGGACCTGCTGAAATTCCTGCGCGAAAATAAGATTATTCACGGTATTGCTACTTCCGGCAGCGAAGAGGAGATAGGCCCCTCGCTTAAAGCGCTCGAGGTGCCGGATGACATGGTCGTTGTTTGCAAAAAAGATGGGGGCCGGCCTAAGCCTGAGCCGGATCTTTTTCTAACCTGTCAGAAGAAGCTCAAGGTAAAGAAGGAGGAATGCTATGCCGTCGGCGATTCCACATGGGACATCCTTTCAGCACGACGTGCCGGGATGCTCGGCGTCGGGATTACTACCGGAGGCTATGATGACGAGGAGCTTATAGGAGCAGGCGCTTTCCGGGTTTATCCGGATACGAAAACATTCCATCGCTCACTTGAAGAGCTGGGCTTTGAGATGCGATGAAATCTTTCGGAAAATACATCCGCCGAGATTATAGATTTCGATATTAGTGGAGTTTTGCTGAAATAAATACCGTGATGAAAACCTCTTCAAAGGATCGTTTGAGAATCAATGTGAATGATTCTTTGGATTTGAAGTATTGGGCAAAAAAGCTGGGAATCTCTGAAAAAGAGTTGAAGGAGACGGTCGAAAGAATTGGTCCTGCCGCGGATGCGGTAACCGAATATCTGAAGAAGTAGCGTTTTCTCCCGTCCGCATAAAAGACGAGATACGATCTCTTAGACCATGAGAGCTCTATGGAATGGTGCCATTAGTTTTGGTCTGGTCACGATACCCGTTTCGCTTTATCCGGCGACACGGCGGGAGGATCTGAAGTTTCGACTCCTGCGGTCATCCGATTTAAGTCCAGTAAACTATAAACGCGTCGCCGAAGCGGACGGAAAGGAAGTGCCGTGGGATAAGATCATCAAGGGCTTCGAATATGAAAAAGGGAAATTCGTTGTCTTAAATGAAGAAGATTTTAAACGGGTGGATATCGAAGCCACGCAGACGGTGGATATCATTAATTTCGTGGCGATCGAAGAAGTTGATCCGCTCTTGTTTTACAAGCCTTACTATCTTGAGGTAGGCAAGGGCGGGGATAAAGCCTACGTGCTGCTGCGCGATTCTCTTTCCAAAGCCAAAAAAATTGCTATTGCAAAAGTAGTAATCCGTTCGCGTCAGCATCTGGCGGCGATCAAGCCGCAGAAAAACGGACTCATGCTTGAGCTGATGCATTTTCCGAAAGAACTCCTTGGGGTGGAAGAGTTCAAGGAGCCGAAGGAACGGCGTGTGGGAACGCCCGAAATGAACATGGCGGAAAAACTCATCCGTAGCATGACAGAGCCCTGGCGGCCTGAAGATTATAAGGATGACTATCACGACGCGCTGGAAAAAGTTATCGAAGAAAAAATTGAGCACGGCGATAAACATCTTCCCAAACCAAAGCGCCATAAACGCCCGACAAACGTGATCGATCTGGTTTCCGTTCTTCAGCAGAGCATTCAGCAAACGGGGAAAAAGACATCTGCCCGGAAAACGAAGAAGACGGTGCGCAAACGAAAAAAGGCCGCTTAGTTAATAACGAATGTCCCTCAAGGAATATATTCGGAAACGTAATTTCAGCAAAACGGCTGAACCGCGCGGAAAGAAAGCGATTTCAAAGGGGGTGCATCGCTTTGTCATTCAGAAGCATGCTGCATCGCATCTGCATTATGATTTCCGCCTCGAAATGGGTGGAACGCTAAAATCCTGGGCAGTGCCGAAAGGTATTCCATTTGCCAAAGGAGAAAAACGCCTGGCTATGGAAGTGGAGGACCATCCGGTTTCCTATATTGATTTTGAAGGCACTATTCCCAAAGGGGAGTATGGTGGAGGAACGGTCATGGTGTGGGATAAAGGGAGCTATGAACCGCTGAGCAAAACGCCGGCGAAGGAACTACGCGGA
>JBDSIH010000149.1:0-4495 GCA_039918055.1 Chthoniobacterales bacterium | reverse complement strand
GGCAGACTTTTCCCATGCGAAACCGCATCATTAGCGGATGGTCTTTTGGTTTACTTGTCGTCGAGGCGGCATATAACAGCGGCGCTCTGATCAGCGCAAACCAGGCTGGGGAACAGGGCCGCACGCTTTATTCCATTCCCGGCCGAATCGATAATCCCGGTGCGTTCGGCTCGAATCGCCTTATCCAGCAGGGCGCAAAGCTTGTCATGGATGCGAAGGATATTCTCGATGACCTGAATCTGCTTTTCCGGGAAACGCCGGAGTTAATCCAAAGTAAACCCATGGTGACGCTGAATCCCACCGAGGAGAAAATCTACGCAGCCTTACATGAAGATGCCCTTTCGCTGGATCAGATCATCGTCAACAGCGGATTGCCGCCACATGTTGTCAGTTCCACCCTGCTGACATTGGAAATGCGACGTTTGGTAAAACAACTGCCCGGAACTCAATTTATAAAAATTCTATGAAATTTTCCATGTCATACCGTCCGCTTGGACGAACAGGAGTAAAAGTCAGCCCCCTTTGCCTGGGATGCATGATGTTTGGAGGAGGAACCTCTCCGGAGGATTCCTATCCGATCATCGACCATGCACTGGATAACGGCATTAACTTCCTTGATACCGCCAATGTTTACTCGCGGGGCAAGAGCGAGGAAATCACTGGTGAAGCACTCCACCGAAATGGAAAACGGGAAAAGATAATCCTCGCCACAAAAGTAAATGGCCGCATGGAGGGTGAAGATCCCAATGCGTGCGGAAATACGCGACGCCATATCATTGCCCAATGTGAAGCCAGCCTTCGCAGATTAAAAACGGATTATATTGATCTCTATCAAATTCATCGCCCCCAACCAGACGTCCCTATTGATGAAACTTTGCGGGCCATGGATGATCTGATCCGCTCTGGAAAAGTTCGCTATATTGGAACCAGCACTTTCGCAGCTTGGCAATGCGTGGAAGCGCTATGGACTTCCGAAAAACTAAATCTGAACCGCTTCGTTTCAGAACAGCCACCTTACAATATTCTTGATCGTCGCGTGGAACGTGAACTCTTCCCCATGGCGCAGACAAACGGCTACGCCATCATCCCCTGGAGTCCTTTGGCCGGCGGTCTTCTCACTGGAAAATATCGCCGCAATGAAAAAGCACCCGCGGGCAGTCGCTATGAAACAGTCGGGGAAAACGTTATCATGCAGCGGCGTTATCATGACGGCATCTTCGATGTCTGCGAAGGACTGCAGGCGATTGCAGACAAACATTCCGCCCCTATTTCGCAAATCGCACTGGCATGGACGCTTCACCACCCTGCAGTCACCGCTCCGATTATCGGTCCGCGTACCATGGAGCAATTGAAAGATAACCTGAGCGCACTCAAAATCACACTGGATACCGAAGATTACGCAGCCATTGATCTGCTCGTGCCACCTGGAAGAATGGTCTCCCCATACTACGAAAGCGCCTTTGGCCCCCATCCCTATCGAATTTAATAATTTCCAAAATAAAGGGGCCTTAAATAATAATTGAGACAATTTGTCTCTGTTTAAGCTTAAACCCAATTGTCCACTTGCCAATTGGGTAGCCGTCGCATAATTTGCCCGCCCTTGTAACTTTAGTTAGGGAATACCCCATTCATGTCCAAAACACTGGTCATCGCAGAAAAACCAAGCGTCGCCGCGGATCTCGCCCGAGCTCTCGGAAAAATTCCAAAAAAGGACGATTACTTTGAAAATGACGAGTATGTCGTCACTTCAGCCGTAGGTCATCTGGTAGAGCTTTGCCTCCCCGGAGAAATGGATAAAAAGCGTGGAAAATGGAGCTTTGCAAATCTTCCCATCATTCCCGATCACTTTGATCTCAAGCCCATCGAGAAGACCACGACCCGCTTCAATCTTGTAAAGCGTCTCCTAAAACGCAAAGATATCACTTCTGTTATTAATGCCTGCGATGCCGGTCGCGAAGGCGAACTCATTTTCCATTATCTCCTGCAGCTCGTTGGCAGCAAGAAGCCCACAAAGCGCCTTTGGCTGCAATCCATGACGCTGGAAGCCATTCAGAAGGCCTTCGCCGAGCTTCGTCCTGGGGATCAGATGGAGCCTCTTGCAAATGCCGCTATCTGCCGTTCTGAAGGCGACTGGCTTGTTGGTATTAATAGTACGCGCGCAATGACGGCGTTCAATTCCAAGACGGGGGGCTTCCAGCTTACTCCTGTAGGACGCGTCCAGACCCCTACTCTTACCATTCTCACTGATCGCGAACTAAAGATCCGCTCCTTCACGCCACGCACCTATTTCGAGGTATACGGGGATTTTGATGTTCAGGAAGGAAGCTATCGCGGCCGCTGGTTCGACGAAAAATTTAAAAAGGGCGAGGAAGAAGATACCCGTGCCGAACGCATCTGGGATAAGGAACAGGCCGAGCAGATCCTTTCCAAGTGTCTGGGAAAACCCGGTGTCATCACTGAGGAGAAAAAGCCTGCCACCCAGGCATCGCCGCTTCTTTACGATCTCACGACGCTCCAGCGTGAAGCCAACTCCCGCTTCAGCTTCAGCGCACGCCGCACGCTTCAGATCGCGCAGGCGCTTTACGAGCGCCACAAAGTGCTCACTTATCCAAGAACGGATTCTCGCTACCTGCCCGAGGACAATCTTTCGAATGTCAAAGTGCACATGACAAAATTTGAGGACAAGGAACTTGCCGGACATGCCCGAAAGGCGCTTTCCAGCGGATGGGTAAAACCCACGAAGAAGGTTTTCAATAACGAACGTGTCAGCGATCACCATGCCATTATTCCTACGGGTGTGGCGCCGAAGAATCTAGATGAAGCGGAAGCGAAGGTTTACGACATGGTTGCCCGTCGTTTCATCGCGGTATTTTATCCGCCTGCGCAGTTCGAAATTACGACCCGCATCACACGCGTCGAAAAAGAAGCCTTCAAGTCGGATGGAAAAATCATTATCGATGCCGGATGGCTCGCCGTTTATGGCAAGCAGGCTGCGAATGAAGATGACCAGACTCTCGTCGCTATCCGTCCTGCGGGAAATGCTCTCGAACCTGCCGTCACGCGCAATATCGAGGTAAAGGAAAACCAGACCAGACCCCCAGCCCGTTATTCGGAAGCGACTTTACTTTCCGCAATGGAAGGTGCCGGAAAACTGATCGAAGACGAAGAATTACGCGATGCCATGGGCCAGCGCGGACTTGGAACTCCCGCAACGCGTGCACAAATTATCGAAGGTTTGATTTACGACGGTTACATAGTCCGTCAGGGACGTGAATTGATCGCCACGTCCAAAGGTATTTCGCTTATTACCCTTCTTCGCGGAATCGGCGTCACCTCCCTCTGCTCACCAGAAATGACCGGAGAGTGGGAATACAAGCTCAAGCAAATGGAGCAAGGTGCATTTCAGCGCGACGCCTTCATGCATGAGATTCGGGATTTCACGCGCGATATCGTGGAAAAGGCTAAGGGCTTTTCCGGCGACAGCGTCGAAGGCCAGTTCCCCGAGCTCGAAGGAAAATGTCCAAAATGCGGACACGGAAAATTTAAGCAGGATTACCGGACTTATCGTTGCGAAAGCTGCGATCTCCTTATCTGGAAGATTATGGCCGGACGCGAATTTGAGCCTGATGAAGTCAAGCAATTGCTCATCACGGGCAAGATCGGACCGCTCGAAGGATTCCGCAGTAAAATGGGCCGTCCATTTTCAGCCATCGTTAAGATCGGCGAAGATTATAAACCCGTATTTGATTTTGAAAATGGAGAGAATGGCCCAGATCATCAGATCGATCTTACTACCGCCGTCGCCATTGGTCCCTGCCCGATCTGCAAAGGCAAGGAAAAGGGAACGGTCTACGATACCGGCACTTCCTATACCTGTAGCAATGCCGTCGGCGCAGCCAAGACCTGCACATTGAGAATCGGAAAAACTATTCTTCAGCGTGAAATCGCCAAAGAGCAGATTGTTAAAATTATCGAAACAGGGAAAACCGATTTGATTCCCCGCTTTATTTCCAAAAAAGGCCGTCCTTTTTCCGCGTATCTTAAACTGGAAAATGGTAAGGTTGGATTCGAGTTCGAACCACGGAAAGCAAAAGAACCGAAAAAAGGCACTTCCAAGAAGGCGTCTGAGAAGAAGGCGGCGTAAGAGAAACTTAACAGTGTGATCAAAACGATTACCAGAATGGGAAATGTTTCCGGCATCATTCTTGATGGCGCATTTCTCGAACACGCAGGGCTAAAGGTCGGTGATCAGTTTAATGTCGAGGTCCATGCAAATGGATCAATCACTTTTACCCCGCTGACAAAATCTGTCGGTGTGGATCAGGCGTCCAAAACCGCCCGCCGGTTAATTCGCCAAAATGCTGCGCTTTTTCAGCGCCTTGCAGGAGCGGATAAATGAAACTGCTGACCGCCGCTGAAGTACGCGCTATCCATGCAGAGCTTCTCAGCGCCTGTGGCGGAAGCACGGGAATTAAGGATCGGGAATTATTGGAAT
>JBDSIH010000148.1:0-2592 GCA_039918055.1 Chthoniobacterales bacterium | reverse complement strand
CGAGTTTTTCTTCCAGCGCGCGATGCGGAGCGAGGCTTCCGGTAATCAATCGCGATGCCGCGGAGCCGCCTCCGAAATCTTTCGTCGCCTGGCAGGCAGCCTCGATCAGTGCGGCATGGGTAGAAAGTCCAAGATAGTCATTCGAGGCAAACTCGATTCCTTCAAAGCCGGTTTTGTCTGGAAGAGTGCGAAGCAGATTTGCTTCCCGTAATTCCTGAAGCTGGCTTTCGAGAAAAGATTCAAAGGCTTCCGGCATGTCCTTTGTATTTAACGGATCAGACTCGCGAAGAGCCAGCAGTTATTGAACGCTTACGGCAGTGCCGACAGGTGTTTGCTGGAAGAATTTTTTCGCGTCACTTTCAGAAAGGCGAATGCAGCCATGCGAAGCGGGATGTCCGGGAACATGTCCCTGATGCATGCCGAAATCCCCACAGGAGAAACGCAGAAAATACGGCATCGGCACCTTGAAGATCGTGGATTTCCAGTCCCGTTCTTTATCCGTAATGATATACTCTCCCGTCGGCGTGGGTTTATTTTTCAGACCGGAGGAAATAGGGGCTACGAGAATGAGCTTCTTATCCTTCCATAGGGATGCGGTCTGATTTTGCAGGTCTACGCGTATCCAGCTTTTGCCGGCTTCGGAGTCGGGCGTGATTCCCATCATGCGCTTCATGATCGGGATATCTTTGTGACGCGCGGCCATCTGGAGAGCAAAGGCCTTGTCCTTCTTGGTTTTCAGGTTCGGGTCAGCGCCGCGATCAAGGAGCAGGTTTGCAAAGTCATCTTTCTCCTCCGCGCACGCCAGCATCAGCGCGGTGAATCCACTTTCTTCTGTGGCATAAAACTCCATCCTTCCGTCGGGATATTTTTTCTTCCAGTAGTCTGTTGCAGGATGCGGAATCGTGGCATTCGGATTTGCGCCCGCATCGAGAAGTTTGCGGACTTCGGAAAGGTTTCCCTCCGAGATTGCTATCAGTAACGGCTCATCCAGAGTGGGTGTCGGCGTTGGAGTGGGTGGCGTTGCGGCCGCCAGATCGGGTGTGGCAGATGCGGAATTCTGCGGAGAGGAAGAGACTACGGGATCCCCTGCATAAACGCACGAAAACGCGAATAGGCCCGCGAGGTATAGCCGCCGCATTTTCATAGGGGGAATATAGTAAAATAATCCAAAAATCGCACCCGCAGGTAAGGAAGGGAATGCATTACAGCTGCGCCAATGTCGCGCGTGCGCGTGCCTTGGTTTCGTTATCATCCTTTTCCTTGCTGGGCATGCTGAGCGCCTTTTCCAGTTGCTGGCGAGCCAGGACTTTATCGCCAGCAGCCGCATATGCACGGCCAAGTTCAGCGTGGTGAATCAGTCGATTAGGATTAAGCGCCATTGCCTTTTTAAAATCCGCGATGGCATTCGCGTTTGAGGCGTCAGGAAGCTTCCCGTAAAGTTTTTTGACAACGAATGAGAGAAGGGGATTCAGATTGGCAATCTCATAATTCCAGCGACCCAGGACGTGCCATGCGTAGTCGTTTGTGGAATCGAGCTTAAGCGATGCCTGCGCTTCTTCCTCGATCTTTCGGGCGTATTCCACGCGTTTCGTGGGAGGCTGGAGATCGGCAATACGGCCGTAACAAATGGCCAGTCCGAGTCGTGCTTTGGCATTTTTTGGATCGGCTGTTTTCGCGCGCTGGGCATAATCGAGCGCTTTGATGGCAAGTTCGGTTTTTTCCTTCTTCGTCGATACATCAGCCATCATGAGCGCATATTCCTGCGAGATCATATGGAGAATATGTGCGTCGTTCGGCTTGAGTTTATCGGCTTTCTGATAGGCCAGCAATGCCTCCTCGTTCTTGAGTTCAAGATCGAGCTGGTCGCCTTTCTTAAGAAGGGCGTCAACGGTTTGCGCATGAACAAAAGCCGTAAAGAGCAGTGAAAAAAACAGGATGTAGAATTTCATTTTATAAAAACGTAATGCGAGACAATCCATTCCGTGCCTTGACGATAACCCCATAGTTCCGCACAGGCCATGAAAAATACACGCCAATAGGATTTCCATTTCGCCACATTATCCCGGCCATACGTCTGTTCGAGAATGGGATGAATTACGGCATCATTCGCATCCATATTTTTCAGCCATTCCTGGGAGGTTTTCTGGTAATGCGTTCCATCTACCTGCCAGTGACGATGAATGCGAAGGTCATCCTGAAAATAGAGCAAAAGGTCGTCGGAGGGCATGGTTCCTCCTTCGAAGAAGTAACGGGTGATCCAATCGGAGGGATCGGTTCCATCGAAATGATAGGCGAACGCGCGATGGGTAAAAATATGGACAAATAGTTTTCCGCCAGCCTTCATCGCTTTCGCAACTCGCGCCATTAGACGACGATAATTTTTCATGTGTTCAAACATCTCCACGGAAACGACGCGGTCGTATTCCCCTTCGGGTTCGAAGTCATTCATGTTTGCGGTGATAATTTCGAGATTGGTCAGTCCGCGGCGCTTTGCTTCTGCATCGATATGAATTTTCTGTGTGCGTGAATTTGAAACTCCGGTGATGCGGGCATTGGGATAATGTTCCGCCATCCATAGTGAGAGAGAACCCC
>JBDSIH010000147.1:0-3160 GCA_039918055.1 Chthoniobacterales bacterium | reverse complement strand
GGCTGAAGCTCGCCGGGAGTTCCGCGACGGAGATTGATAAACTGCTGTTGCAGCGAAGTGAGAAGCCGCGCGGCTTCGGCATCGGTATCCGCTGCGAAAATATTCAGCCCGACCATGAGGTGCGGTTGCTTTAGTTTTTCCGATGGCTGGAAATTCGCTCGGTATATTTTTACCGCCTCAAGAAAATGCTCGGGCGCGAAATGCAGCGCGAATGCGTACGGCAGGCCCATATGCGCAGCGAGATGCGCGCTGAAGAGGCTCGACCCCAGCAACCAGAATTCCACCTCCAGCCCCGCCCCGGGAACGGCGCGCACAGGCTGCCCCGCAGGTGCATGGAAGTAGGATTGCAGCTCGATGATATCCGCAGGAAAAGAATCGGCCCCGCCGCCAAGATCGCGCCGCATTGCCCGCGCCGCAACCTGATCGCTCCCCGGCGCACGGCCAAGTCCAAGATCGATCCGACCGGGATACAGTGACGCAAGCGTCCCAAACTGTTCCGCAATGACGAGCGGCGAATGATTCGGCAGCATGATCCCGCCCGAACCCACACGAATCGTGGATGTCTCCCCCGCTACATGCCCGATCAGCACAGACGTCGCCGCACTCGCGATGCCGCGCATATTATGATGCTCCGCCAGCCAGTAACGATGAAACCCCAGCTTCTCCGCCCGCTGCGCAAGATCCACCGTGCGCCGAAACGCATCCGCCGCCGTCCCACCCTTCAGAATCGGAGCAAGATCGAGAACCGAAAACGGAATACGCGGATTTTCCATACAGGAGGAAGGTAGCACACCTCACCTCCGGCTGCACGTTTTCCGCCCTCAGATGAATAATCACCAGAACTGCTACGGCACATCGATGATATCTCCCGGCTGGAGCGGAGGATCATCGTGAGGAGTATAAGCGCTTTGTTTTTGGAGTTTTTTTAAATCTATGGTTGAAGCCTTCCCATCGCGTATCAGCCGAACTTTTGACGAATCGGCAAATTCCGTAAAGCCGCCCGCAGCGAAGATGGCTCCGCGAACTGTCATATCTCTCGTGTCGGTAACAAATCCCGGCTTCTTCACCGCCCCGCCCACGCTTACACGATTGGGTATTTCCGGAGTCGCCTTGATTTCGTTTTTTACCTTTGGAAGGGCGCGCGACTCGTGTGACTTTATGGTAAAGTAAACGAGTAGAAACATGATTACGGGAAAAGCAATCAAGCCCGGCAAGACAATCCACCACGAGGTTTGATTAAACCACTTCCAGTAGGAAGCGGCGATTCCTACAATTAATGCTAGCAGTCCGATTACTATACCCCACAGAATGCTCGTTTCAAAATGCGGTGTCACAGGAGTCGATTCTGATTCCGCCTTCGTCAGAATACTTACTGGAGGCGTTGCGGTCTTGAGGGCGCCATCACTATTTTGCTGTGCCTGCTCCAGCTTCGTGATCAATCCCTGCACGCGATTATATCGTTCCTGGACACCTTCGTATTTTCGCATGCGGTCAAGAATGCTGTTGCTTGCCTTCTGTGCATCGTCCAGTTCCTTTTGACACTGTCCTAAATACAACTCACTCACTTCAATCTTCGCCTTAAATCCGCGCCGCACGGTGTCTGCTGCTATTTTGACCTGCTGCTGATGGGTTTGCATCTGCCTTTCCATATCACGCATAACGGGGTGATCTGCCGGATAGGTCAGAGCAAGTTCGGCTTTTTGTGCCAGGGCTTTTTGATAGAGCAGCCAAATTTTTCCGCTGCCTGAGTCGGCTATCTCCAAACCCTTAAGTCCCTCGATCAGCTTGTCATCACTAAGGCTGGACATCACCGTCTGTTTTGCTTTCAACGCATCCGTCTCTTGCTTTTGCTGAAAAACTTTCCGTTGCAGTTCCGCAATATATCTACCGTTATTGAAATCCTGATTTGAGTCACTGGAAACCTCCAAACCCGCCTTTATCATCTCCTGCTGTAGATCCTCGGCTTTTTTTCTTTGAATCTCGATTTGCTCACGCATCGCTTTTTCGCCATGGTCCGATTTCTTCCATAAAGTATTACGCATCTGCTGATATTCCAGAGCGATTGCATTCGCTAAAGCGGCGGCCTCGTCGGAATTTGCATCCGTAACACTGATGCGGATAAGGTCAGTATTGGGAACCGATTGCGCGTCCACCATATTCAGCAGACGAAGATAAACAGCCGCGCTGCTCTTTTTCCATTTCCTGCAAAGCTGCATGGAATCGATTACAGGAAATAGAATGTTCTGTCGCTTTATGATCTGCGACATATCAGCCGGATAAGCGGCATAAATTTCCCTCGGGAAATTTGCTTCCACCTTAACCGTAGCTGTGGATTTATATTTTCGGGAAAGATGTGGCGCGATCACAATACTCGCGATAATGACCACCAGAAATGTCGACATGACGATACGACTTTTTTTACGGAAATTCTCCCACCACAAATATTGGCGCCGACGCCTCTCCCGTGAGACGATATCATTCAGATACGTGTAAGCCCTGCACATCGCTAAATGAATAAAAAGGGCGTTACTCAAATAAATAACCAGCACCCCCAAAGCAATGATTGCAGGCAGATAAATAGAAGTTGGCAGCACACCACTCAGCGCGACAAATCCTCCAAAAATAAGCACGTCGAGTACCAGCAGGATGGGAAACAGGATATCAAAAAGCGCGAGTCGCACTCCATATACCCTTCCGCTCCAGAGTCGAATCTGGCGAAGGGCCAGAAATCCACAAAGTGGCATGGTGAAAAAACCAATTGGAATAAAGAGCGGAATTCCAAAGATCGTACCGAGCAGAGCGTAAAGAGAAAGGCGGGGAGGAAGCGGCGAAACTTCGGGTTTCGGAGGTATTGGACGTTTTACTTTTTCCGTCGGCGGCATGATGGCTTCGACGGGATGCTCCGCGATGGTGGTCACCTGCGTCTTTAATTCACTTACCTCCGAGTAACGCCGATTCGGTTCTTTTTCGAGCGCCTTCAGGATGACTTCATCCAAACGCACATCGATCTGCACTTTCTGCGAGGGCGGCGCGAATCTTCCAAGCGGAAGCTCGCCGGTAAGCATTTGGTAAAAGACAACGCCCAGCGAATAGATATCTGCGCGATGATCGACTTCCTGCGGATGCTCGATCTGTTCCGGAGCCATGTAATGCACCGTGC
>JBDSIH010000146.1:0-9071 GCA_039918055.1 Chthoniobacterales bacterium | reverse complement strand
GGGCGATCGCAATGCCTTTGATGTCATGCGCGCGACATTTCCTGCGGGAACGGTTTCCGGTGCGCCGAAAGTCCGGGCATTGCAAATCATTAACGAACTTGAAAAAAATAAACGCGGAACCTACGCGGGCGCGGTCGGTTATTTTGCATGGGATGGAAACCACGATTCCTGCATTGCCCTGCGCACCGTGCTTCTGAAAGACGGCAAGGCGTATGTCCAGGCGGGCGGGGGTGTGGTTGCAGATTCGACGCCGGAGGGCGAATATCAGGAAACCATTAATAAGGCGATGGGCGTGATGCGTGCCATCGAACGGGCGAATGCCCTTGGGGGTAATCCGGCATGATTCTCATTATCGATAACTACGATTCCTTTACCTACAATCTCGTCCAGTATTTTGGAGAGCTTGGCGGCGAGCTTGTCATTCGCAGGAATGACGAAATTACGGTCGAGGAAGTTAAAAAACTTCAGCCGGAAAAAATCTGTATTTCTCCCGGCCCCTGTACCCCGAATGAAGCGGGAGTCAGTAATGACCTGATTCGTGAATTTGCCGGACAAATTCCGATTCTTGGCGTCTGTCTCGGGCATCAGTGTATTGGAAAGGTTTTCGGCGGAGAAGTGGTGCGGGCCGAGCGGCTCATGCATGGAAAGACTTCACCGATTCACCATAAGGAAGAAGGTGTTTTTCGCGGATTGCCAAATCCTTTTACGGCGACGCGTTATCATTCACTTATTGTTCGCCGGGAGAGTCTCCCTGATTGTTTGAAGATTACGGCGGAAACCGACGAGGGCGAAATCATGGGGTTACAGCATGAATCGCTTGCTGTTTATGGAGTGCAGTTTCATCCCGAATCCATTCTTACCGAATCCGGAAAAAATCTTCTCAAAAACTTTCTCGAAATTTAAACCCACCATTAATCCGTTACCATTATGATCATACGTCCAAAAATCCGAGGATTCATCTGCATCACTTCCCATCCGGAAGGTTGCGCGGCAAATGTGCGCGAGCAAATTGATTATGTGAAAAGCAAAGGCCCGATTGCGAATGTGCCGAAGCGCGTTCTCGTGATCGGTTCATCCACGGGTTACGGACTGGCATCGCGCATTACCACGGCCTTCGGCGGTGGAGCGCAGACGATGGGTATTTTCTTTGAGCGCGCCCCTGAGGGAGAGAAGCCTGGATCGGCAGGCTGGTATAATTCCGCCGCCTTCACGATTGAGGCCAAAAAAGAAGGCCTCTATGCGAAAAGTTTTAACACGGACGCATTTTCTGACGAAGCCAAGGCAACCATCGTAGAACAGATCCGCAAGGACTGGGGGCAGGTGGATCATGTTGTTTACAGCCTTGCTTCACCGCGTCGTACGAATCCCCGCACGGAAGTGACCGCAAAATCCTGTCTCAAGCCAATTGGCGCACCGTATAGTTCGAATACGCTGGATACGGATAAGAAGCAGGTCAATGGCATCAGTATTGATCCCGCAACGGATCAGGAAATTGCCGATACCATCATGGTCATGGGCGGTGAGGACTGGCAGTGGTGGATAGACGCGCTTGAAGAAGGCGGCGTGCTGGCACCCGGAGCGAGCACGGTGGCTTATTCCTATATTGGGCCGGAACTTACTTTCCCTATTTACCGTAATGGCACGATCGGCAAGGCCAAGCTTGATCTCGAAGCGACCGCGAAGCGTCTGAATGAGAAACTGGCAGCAAAGGGCGGCTATGCGCTGGTCTCCGTTAATAAAGCACTCGTAACGCAGGCGAGTTCGGCAATTCCCGTCGTTCCGCTTTATATTTCTCTTCTCTACAAAGTCATGAAGAAGGCGGGACTGCATGAAGGGTGCATCGAACAGATTCAGCGACTATATGCGGATAAGCTCGGTGGTTCCGAAGGTCCGAAATGGGATGCGTCTCAACTAGTCCGTATGGATGACTGGGAAATGCAGCCGGAAATTCAGAAGACTGTTCAGGACTTGTGGAGTCAGGTGAATACGGAAAATCTCCATGAGATTTCTGATTTCGAAGGCTACCAGAAAGAATTTCTCCAGCTATTCGGTTTCGGATTGGGCGGCGTGAATTACGAAGCGGAGAGCGATCCGGGAAAAATTTCCGGCGAACCTGCCGTTATTTAACGGACGGCAGTAACTCTGACAGGCGGTCCTGGAATTTTTCGCTGAAGATGCGGGAGACTTCCCGGACGGAGGATTCCTTTTTGATTTCCCGTTCCACGCAAGTCATCTCTACATCAGCGATGCCGCACGGGATGATGCTTTGGAAGCCCGTGAGCGATTCATTAGTCACGTTCAGGGCAAAGCCGTGCATGGTGACCCATTTACGAACTCCGACCCCAATGGAGGCGATTTTACGCTTCTGTACCCAGACTCCTGTGAGTGCATCACGCGAGGTTGCGTCGATGCCGCCCTCAGCGAGCGTTTCGATCAGGACGATTTCCAGAAAACGCAGATAGCGGTGGAGATCCTGCACGCGGTTTCGCAAATTTAGAATCGGGTAGCCAACCAGTTGGCCGGGGCCGTGATAGGTAGCCTGTCCTCCGCGGTTCGTTTGGCGCACGGGGTAGGGAAGCACCGTATCTTTTTTCAGACTCGAATCATCGCGTGTTCTTCCAATGGTGAAGATAGGATGATGCTCAAGCAGTAGCAGGGTTTCAGGACTCTCGCCGGAATCGATTTTTTTAACGTATTGCTCCTGGATAGTGAGCCCCTCGTCATAGTCCACCTGTCCCAGCCACTCTGTTTGCAGTAATGTGGACATTAGATTTCGGGCAGAACGATTTTGCGTATATCCGCAGCAGCTTTGGCATTGAGATGCGCCAATCCTATTGCGATAGCGTCCGCTGCATCGGGAGGAGGGGTTTCGGTGAGCCCCAGCAGGGCGCGGATCATGAATGCCACCTGATGCTTTTGAGCGCCTCCGCGCCCGACTACGGCCTGTTTCACCTTGGTAGGCGCATATTCATGGATCGAGAGACCGCGTGCCTTTGCAGCCACCATTGCAGCGCCTCGTGCCGCACCCATGGTGATGGCAGTGCGATAGCTTTGCACATAGATTACGCTTTCGATGGCGCAAGCTACGGGCTTTGCCTCCTGAATAAGAAGTGTCACCTTTTCATGGATAGCGACCAGGCAGCCTGAGGGAGGAAGCTTGGGCCCGTTTTTAATAAGACCGTATTGCAGGCAGCGGGTTTTGCCATTCAGATGCTCCAGCAGGGCATAGCCGGTGCTGCGCAGGGAAGGATCAATGCAAAGTAGGCGATAGGCGGGTGTCACGGCGTCCGGCGAATAATAAAGGATTCGATCTGATTAGTCACTTCCGCAAGTGGGATATCGTGCATGGCGGGTGTTGGGGACTTCACGATCTGAATGTGTTCGCCCATTGGAGCCCAGATTCGAGGATCGGTAGGGCCGAAAAGCAGCACGGATCTGCAACCCACTGCGGCGGCAAGATGAGAGATGCCACTATCCTGCCCGAGGTAGCCCTGACATTGCTGATAAACCGCAGCCAGAACGGAAAGATCCAGATTTTCAAAAAAATGAAGCTTTTCGGCAAAGGGCTGACTCTTCAGCGTGCGCATGATTTCCGCATCACATTCTCCGCCGGATAAAACGATCCGCCATGTGGGGTGTTGTTTCAAAAATAAGGATACCCATTCGATCCATCGGGTGACGGGCCAGGTCTTCCTGGCGCCACCGCTGCCGGGGTGCAATGCAATGCGTGGCGTGGGGATTTCTTTTAACAGCTCATTGGCGGTCAGGTGATCGGAGGGTGAAATAATTATGGATGGGACGGGTAGGGATTCATTTCCATAAATTCCAAGTTTTGTGAGCGGTTCCGCGAGTTGATGGCTGGCATGCGCGTTTTCATTCAGCCGGGAATTGCCTGCTATGAAATTCTTTACGCCGCTGCGTCGGAGATTGCCTTCGAAAAAGCCATCAGGATCATAAAGATAGCTTATGACCTGATTAAATCCGGCGAAGTAAGTGCGGAGCTCAGGATCAAGTTCGGATTTGGGATTAAAAAATCCCGCAAGTCCCGCATATTCGATGCTGCGGGTGGCAGCAGTATAGCCTTTAGCAAGCGTAGCGATGTGGCGGTAGCCAAGAATCTCGATGTGCGCATCAGGAAATGTCTGATGCAAAAGCTGTATGGCGGGGAGGGTTAGGATGAAATCACCTATCGCTCCGCCGCGGATTATGAGGATTCTTCCCGCCATAGGCGGCGGTTAGTGGCCAGAGCCGGGCTGATTGACCATGCCGCCGTAACCGGTGGAGCCTTCCCAGCTTTGAGGGCGATTCCAGGGAATGGCACTCGTATTTTGCTGGGTAGAATTGCTTTCGAGACGTGCGGGATTTTGGGTGCCTTCACCGGCGCAGCCGGAAAACACAACGATCATGCCAAGGAGGCAGAGAGAAAATACAGCAGAAGTCCTGGAAGGTTTAGTTTTCACCTTCGGAGGATTTTTGGTAAATGACCTTATCACCGGGCTGAACGGTGAGTCCTTTTGGAACGCTGTTCGAAACAATGTCTGCTACGGATGTGGAGCGCTCTACCGATGTGATGTGGACTTTGCCGATAAATTGGCTGCCGCGCTTGATGAGCATTTCCGTATTGGAAACAATACCGTTACGATCACCGAGGCTGAGAATGACAAAATTCCACGCAGGGTTAACCGCGACGATACTGCCTTCGAGACCGTTCTGCATGGTCCTGGAAATACGCTCTTTCTTATAGGTTTGCAGTTCGGTCATCTGGCTATCCATGCCTTTGAGTTTATCCAGTGCGCTTTGAGCAACTTGTTTCTGCTCTTCGAGTTCCTGTTTTACTTTATCAAATTCAGGATTTGGAGCGGGGGTATTCTTGCTTGCTTCAAGTTCCGCAATCTTTTTGTCCTTGGCGTCGCTATCCGATTTCAGCTGGGTAAGCTGGGATTCCTTGTCACCGGACTGAGTCTGAAGATCCTTGAGCTGTTGGGTTGCGGCTTGTGCTTCACTTTTGGCACTCGTCACTTCTGCGGCTGCCTGTTCCTTATCTTTTGTAAGCGCGGCGATCTTATCGTTCAGACCTTTGACCTGATCAATAGATTTATTGCCGTTTTCCTTGAGGGAAACGAGCTGGCTTTCCGTTTCAGTGACCCTGGTTTGGGCACTGGAAAGCTTACTGTGATTTAGAATACCGAGAACTGCAGAAACGGCAGTGAGGCCAATTGCAATCCACAACAAAATTTTACCCATATGGTCTTAATAATCGGGAGGTTAAAGGGATAGCTGATTTACAAAAACTTATTCACACCTGCAAGAATAAAAAGAAAAAAGCCGTTTTAAGCACGTCTTTTTCAACACAATACCCAAATTCGGCAGTTTTCCAAAAAAAGACAATATCCGGTATTTTTGGTTATTCCAGCCATAAAACGTCTTAAAGAAAACCTTTGCACCTGTATCAGGGGGGTGCTAGTGGTGACGAAAGCCAGGGACTATGGATTATAGACAGGCAAACCCCGCCAGGGCAGGAATGCAGCAACGGTAGCCCGCTCTTTATTGCCGTAGCTCTCTGGCCTCTTTTTTATCCTTAAAGGTTATACTCCAGCATTACATTGGATTGACTCGACTTGATTCCCTTCTAAGCTGAACCCGATGGAAGCCGTTGTCCGCGACCGTATTTATGAGTATTTGTCTTCCAAGGGATTGAGAAGAACAGCGCAGCGCGATGCCATCATCGAGGCAGCATTTACCACGACAGAGCATTACAGCGCGGAAGAGCTTCTCGATATGGCTCGTAAAGTGGATCGCTCCGTTTCCCGAGCCACGATTTATCGTACTTTACCTTTACTGGTGGAAAGCGGGCTTTTACGGGAACTGGATCTCGGTCGGGACTTCAAGGTTTACGATCCCAATTTTGTGGATCATCCCACGCACAATCACCTGATCTGTGTGGATTGTAATAAGATTATCGAATTTGAAGATATGAACATGGAGCTACTGGAAAACTGCATCACGCGCAGGCTGGGATTTTCGCCCACGAATAAGGCGCTGCGCATCGAGGCGAAATGTGATGAGCTGAAACTCACAGGTACGTGTAATCGGAGTCCTCTGGAGCGTAAGGTGCACTAAGGTTTCATTCGGGAATCTGTATTAGGCTATGTGGAAAGGACGTTTTCAGGAAAAGACTTCAAATCGCCTGCAGGAATACGGGCAATCCGTTTCCTATGACTGGCGGCTGTATCGGCATGATATTCAGGGTTCGATTGCGCATGCGGGGGCATTAAAGAAGGCGCGCATTTTGACGGATGGGGAGTGCCGGAAAATTGTCAGCGGATTAAGGCAGATTGAAAGTGCGATCACGCGCGGTGACTTTACCTTCACGAAGGAGCTGGAGGACGTGCATATGAATATCGAATCCGCTCTCACAGCGCGCATTGGCGCCGCTGGCGCGAAGCTTCATACCGCACGCAGCAGGAACGATCAGGTCGCGCTCGATATCCGCCTCTACCTGCGGGATGCCATTGCAGAGATTCAGAAACAAGCCCGAGCGCTTCAGCGAAGCCTCGTTACACTGGCGGGGAAAAATTCCGATATTGCAATGCCAGGGTATACCCACCTTCAGCGGGCACAGCCTGTACCAGTGGCACATCACCTGCTTGCGTACGTGGAAATGCTGGACCGGGATTTCGGTCGGCTTGCGGATTGCGCTAAGCGGATGGATGAAATGCCGCTTGGCTCCGGGGCGATTGCGGGTTCCACGATTGCATTGGATCGCGTCAAGATAGCCAGGGATCTTGGTTTTTCGCGGATTACACAAAACAGCATGGATGCGGTATCGGATCGTGATTTTGCCTGCGAGCTTCTTGCAGCGATCGCAATTATCGGCATGCATCTTTCGCGGCTGAGTGAAGACGTCATTCTGTGGGCTTCAGCAGAATTTGGGTTTATATACCTGAGCGACGCGCATACGACGGGGTCGAGCCTCATGCCGCAAAAGAAAAATCCCGACATCGCGGAATTGACGCGGGGCAAGACCGGACGGCTGTATGGTAATTTGATGTCACTTCTGACGACGTTAAAGGGTCTTCCGCTGACCTATAATCGAGACATGCAGGAAGACAAGGAGCCGATCTTTGATTCCGTGGATACGATTATCTCCGCCTTGGCGATTTTTGCGGAAATGATGGGCGCAGCTTCCTTTCACAAAAATAAACTGCAGCAGGCGGTTGCTGATCCCCTTCTGCTCGCAACGGATCTGGCGGATTACCTGGTGCTGAAAGGTGTGCCATTCCGGAAAGCGCACGAAATCGTCGGCAAGCTGGTGGCTCATTCTGTTAAGATGGAAACACCGCTGAATGAATTGCCGCTCGCCGATTACGTAAAAGCCTCCGATGTCTTTTCCAAAGATGTTTTCGCGATTTTCGATGTAAAAAAAGCGTTGGAAGCGAGAAAGAGTATTGGCGCTACGGCGCCAAAATTTATCCGTGCCCGTATAGCACATTGGAAGAAGAAAGTTCGCTAGGAATTATCTTACGATGAAAGGCGGGGCAGGATGGAATATTCTTCAGGAAGAAACGCTGGTCGAGACCCCGCATCTTACCGTCGTGCGTGAGCAGGTTTCCACGCCATCCCGGACGGAGGGAACGCCGTGGCTTAATGTCCGGCGCAAACAGGCAGTCGTGGTAGCTCCCCGGACTTCGGATGGAAAATTTATTCTGATTCATCAGGAGCGCATTCCGGCGCGTCGTGCGTTTTGGGAGTTTCCTGCAGGCCAGATCGACGGAGTGGTGACAGAATCTTCCATCCGGGAAGCGGCATTACGGGAACTTGCGGAAGAGACCGGCTATGTGCCGCACGAAGGGAGGATGGACAGCCTTGGTAGTTATTTTTCCTCACCGGGATTTACCAATGAATTGATGCATCTCTTTATTGCGCATGATGTGGAGTTGCTGAGTGAGGGGCGCCAGCCTGATGCGGCGGAATGTATTCTGAAAGTATCCGCATTTTCTGCCACTGCACTCAGCGGAATGATTCGTGATGGGGAGATACAGGATGCAAATACGCTTGTCCTTGTGGCGAAACTTTTGGTTTTAGATTTGTTCAACAAATGAAACTCGGGAAAAAGTTTTTCAGCTTTCGCGAAAATGGCGATTCATCAAAGCCGTTTTTGGATCATTTGGAAGATCTGCGCATGGTGCTCATTAAATGCGTGGCGACGCTGGCTGTATTCATGATCGTTGGATTTGTTTTTCGTTTTGACATCGCCAGGTTTGTCCAGCATCCGCTGGTGAGTGCCATTCCTAATGGGGCAAAGAACCTGCAATCCCTGGCTGTTGCCGACGCGGTTACGATTTCTTTCGAACTGGCATTTTATGCGGGCCTGGTTATGGCATTTCCCTTTCTTCTGTTTTTCCTCGCGGACTTTATTCTGCCGGGTCTTACGAAGGAGGAAAGAAGGGCGGCGATTCCCACGGCATTATCCGGATTTTGCTTATTTATTGCCGGCGCCTCATTTGCGTATTTTGGAATGCTACCGCCCCTGCTGCGGTGGTGCTACGGCCAGACGGTGGATATGGGCTGGGCGCCAAGCTGGACGGTAAGAGATTACTATGCCATTGCCACGCAGACGATCATCGGATTCGGATTGGCGTTTGAACTGCCTGTCGTAATTGTGTTGCTCGTGTATATCGGGTTAATTGATACGGCGAAACTACGCAGTTTCCGACCTTACGCGCTCGTGCTGTCTTTTCTGCTGGCGGGAATTATTATTCAGACCACGGATCTTTTCGTTTTTATCATGATCGCCTCGCCGATCTACCTTCTCTATGAGATCAGCATTATCGCCGCTTATTTCCTGATTGATAAAAGGAAGCCGAAAGTGCCGATTACAGATTCTCCTTCAGAATCTGATAAATAACCGTGTTATCCTGAAAGCCCTTGAGCTTTTCGGAGCCGGGGCCGGTTCCGACGGCCATCACATCTTCTGCTATGCCAATAGCGTGATCCAGATGGACGGCAGAAATTTCCTGAGCAGTCGCCATGGCAGGGGATGGTGAAGGAGAAGGCGGAACTGTTGCCTG
>JBDSIH010000145.1:0-4702 GCA_039918055.1 Chthoniobacterales bacterium | reverse complement strand
ACCCCGCAACGAAACAGTCGCATGGACGATCCATTTCGAGGAGCCACTTGTTAATTTATTTGTAACGGGAAACAACCCTTCTGGAATGGTGATGGGAAACCTGTTTCAGGAAGATGTCAAAAATTCGGGGAAGAACCTTTTTTACTCCGATCTTATCCAGGGAACCGAGACGCCAAGGAGCAGTGTAGTCGACTTCGAAGGGGCCGATGTTTTTAAAGCGGTAGAGGCGTTTTGCCACCAGAGTGAGCAACGGCCTGCGCGACTATTCCGTTTTTCCGAAGAGGATTTCATCATGGTCAGCGCACAGCCGGATTGCGATATGGAGTGGTTTGAGTCGCTGAATGATGAAAAAATCCGTACGCTGGATCAGACGGAAACGCTGAGTCTTCTGGAGACGCGGCACTATCGCTGGGAATGTGGATGCAATCAGCAGCGCATCATGGAAATTCTGGCTCCCACAATGCGTTTAGATCCCGAATCCTTATTCGATGGCGAGGAAATGATCCGTGTCGGCTGTCCGCGCTGTGGCGCGAAACATAAGATCTCCCGGGAAGCACTCGAGGCGTATGTCACGACGCACGAGAAATCCAAGGAGTAGTCTATTTCTTTCCGAACTGACCAAGGGCCTGCGCAAAGGGATTATTATTGAATTCCTGCTTTTTGGCAGGTGGTCTGGAATCTCTGTTATCTCTGCCGGGTGATGTCCTGTCGCCGCCACTTCTTCCTCCTGCGGAGAAGTCGGGATTTGATTTCAGAGAGAGCGCGATGCGTTTGCGCTCGATATCCACTTCCATGACAGTGGCCATGACTTTTTGCTGAACCTTGAGCACGTCGGAGGGATTTTTTACAAATTCATCTGACATCTGGCTGATGTGGACAAGGCCATCCTGATGGACCCCAATATCCACAAACGCGCCAAAGGCGGTGACGTTTGTCACGATGCCCGGAAGCTTCATTCCCGGTTTGAGATCCTTCAGTGCGGATACCTCGGCAAATTGGAATACTTCAAACTGCTTTCGCGGATCGCGTCCGGGTTTCGCAAGTTCGGTCACGATGTCTTTCAGTGTCGGAATTCCCACGCGGTCATTTACATAACGATCGAGGACAATTTTGCTGCGCAGGCCCGCATCCTTGATCAGGTCGGCAGGCTTGCAGCTTAAATCCCGCGCCATGCTCTCGACAATTTCGTAGCTCTCGGGATGGACTGCGCTGGCATCGAGAGGGTTGGAGGTATTGCGAATGCGCAGAAACCCCGCAGCCTGCTCAAATGCCTTATCACCAAGACGAGGAACCTTCAGGAGTTCTTTGCGGTCTTTGAAGGGCCCATTTTGGTTGCGGTATTGAATGATATTGTCCGCGAGCACAGGGCCAAGGCCGGAAACATACGTCAGAAGCTGTTTGCTGGAAGTATTGACTTCCACACCGACGGCATTCACGCAACTCATGACGACGTCGTCGAGACTGCGCTTCAGGGCCAGCTGATCCACATCGTGCTGGTATTGCCCGACACCAATGGATTTCGGATCGATTTTTACCAGTTCTGCAAGGGGATCCATGAGGCGGCGTCCGATGGAGACGGAACCACGGACGGTAATATCCTGATCGGCAAATTCTTCGCGCGCCGCTTCCGAGGCGGAATAGATAGATGCGCCACTTTCATTGACCATGACGACGGAAATGGATGCGGGGAGATTGAGCGCTTTTACAAAAGCTTCGCTTTCCCGTCCCGCTGTCCCATTGCCAATGGCGATGGCTTCAATTTTGAAATGCTGACAAAGTTTTTTAATGACTTCGGCGGCTTCGCGGCGTTCGCCATCGGATTTGTCCGGATAGATGACGCAGTTCGTGAGCAGTTTTCCCTGCGCATCGAGACAGACGATTTTGCATCCCGTGCGGAAACCCGGATCGATCGCGAGGACGGTTTTTTGTCCCAGCGCGGGAGCGAGTAAAAGTTCACGGATGTTTTCCACAAACACACGAATGGCTTCTTCGTCGGCACGTTTCTTGGATTCCAGACGCATTTCCACTTCGAGCGCGGGACCAAGGAGACGCTGTAGAGTATCCGCGATGGCGCTGCGAACCTGTTCCGCGCTGGCTGATGAGGATGAGATATAAAGATTTTCCAGAATTCCTTCTGCTTCCTGCTCCTCGATCTTGATGCGGAACATGAGGACGCCTTCCTTTTCACCCCGGCGCATGGCCAGAAGACGATGCGAGGGAACGGCGGCGAAAGTTTCCTTCCATTCAAAATAGTCTTTGTACTTGGCGCCTTCGGTTTCTTTTCCGGAGAGAAGTTTGGAAGAGACTATGGCCTTTTCACGGTAAAGGTGGCGGATTTTTTCGCGTGCGACGACATCATCACTGATACGTTCTGCAAGAATATCCCGCGCTCCGGCGAGTGCCTTTTCCACGGTGTCGATTTCCTTTTCGGTATTGAGGAAGGCTTTCGCCTCTTCCGGGGGATTCAATGCGGCATCCTGTTTCCACAAAAGATCCGCGAGAGGCTCTAGGCCGGCTTCCTTTGCGACAATGGCGCGCGTGCGGCGTTTTGGACGGTAGGGAGCGTAGATATCCTCCAGTTTCGTCAGAGTCGTAGCCGCGCCAATAGCGATTTCAAGTTCCTTGGTGAGGATATTACGTTCCTGCAAAGATTTCAGAATGCTTTCGCGCCGCGCATCGAGCTCGATCAATTGCTCCATACGGTCACGGACGGACGTAATCTGGACTTCATCCAGCGAGCCAGTGACTTCCTTGCGATAGCGGGCGATAAATGGAACGGTGCCGCCTTCCTTTAGAAGCATGGCGGTGGAGTAAACCTGTTTGTCGGGGAGAGAGAGTTCCTTGGCGATCGTTCGGATATGAGATTCGGTAATCATGAAAGAAGGGATTTTCTTCTGAGATTCGGATTTGTGAAGCGCGAAGTGCTCTATAGAGAAATTCATTTTTCTCTCATTGACAGCGTAGCGTAAAAACTGGCGATTTACACCTTTCCGCATTAGCATTTTAAAACTGAAAATGACGACAGGCAAACCCGCTTCTGAAACGTGGATTATAGATGGTCTTGGAGGATGGCATACCCGCTGGGAGCCCTTGCGCAAACGCGTGGAAAAGGCCATTGGTCCCGCCCGAATATGGCACTACCCCAGTGGGGGGGGTGTTTCGCTGGAAGTTCTAGGAGAGCGACTTGCGGAGGAACTGGGCGAGGCGAAGGGGCCTTTTCACCTTATCGGCTACAGCATGGGGGGACTCATCGTCAGAGAAGCCCTGCGTGTACGTCCGGATCTCGCTGTAAAACGCGTCGTCACACTGCATACTCCGCATGGCGGTTCCGGTATGGCACACTTTGTACCACGGGCCGCTTTGAAGCAGATGCGGCCAGGATCAGCTTTTCTAAAACAACTGGATGCGGCGGAGTGGCCTCACCGCACGTTGGTTACCTGGTGCCCCGGAGATTTAATTGTAATCCCCGGAAGCAGCGCGAAGTGGAAAAAGGCGCAGACGATTATCCGCAGTGATATTCCAGCGCATGCGTGGCCGATCTTCTCTCCGGGGATTCACCGCGCCATTTTGAAATTTTTGGCAGAAGAAGATGTATGCATATGAACTACCGGGGCTTTTTAATCGGATTTTTAATGACACTGGCTTTTACCTCCGCGCGGTGCGGGGAAATGTTTCAGGCCTCGACCATAGATGCATTGATGCAGGGCGTCTATGACGGCACGATGACTTTCGGGGAGTTGAAAAAGCATGGAGATTTTGGCATCGGAACTGTGAATGCCCTGGACGGGGAAATGATCGCGCTGGATGGGAAGTTTTATCAGGGCCTTGCGAATGGAAAAATCCTCCCTCTAAAAAATGACGCAAAGACGCCATTCGCATCGGTTGCATTTTTTCATGCGGATCGCCAGTGGACAGCTGCGGGAGAGCAGACTTTTCCCCAGCTTCAAAAATTTATTGATCGCCGGGTGCCATCGCAGAATCTTTTTTATGCGATCAAAATAACCGGCACCTTTTCCGTCCTGAAGATGCGTAGTGTGCCGCGGCAATCACCGCCTTACCGTCGCCTTGATGAAGTTGTGAAAACGCAGTCGGAATTTGAACTCCAAAATATCGTGGGGACGCTGGTGGGCTTTCGCTGCCCTTCCTATGTGAAAGGGGTCAATGTTCCCGGCTATCATTTTCATTTTATAAGCAGGGATGGCACAAAGGGTGGCCATGTATTGGGCTGCAGTATCCGGAATGCAAAGATTCAGGTGGATGACCTTTCGGATTTCCGCATGGTGCTTCCAAAAAATCGCAGTTTTCTAAAAGTGGATTTATCCGAACACCGCGCCGAAGCATTGCGGACAGTGGAGCAGGGCACCCGATAGTGCAAAAACGTTTCCGATTGATATTCTTAAATTCCTACTCGCAATAGATTATTTAGTCGATACGATTTCTTATAGCTATACCCTAAAATGAATATTCACGGCTTCATTTATATGCGTGTGATAACTGCGGCAGTATTTGTAACGCTTTCTTTTTTTAAGGCGGGTGCGGTTGATGCCGAGATTGACATAATTAAGCAGGATGTGCGACAAAACGCCGAAAAATTCCCAATTCTTGCGCTTGAATATGATGCTTCCGGGAAGGCAGTGATCAGGTTCATCAACCCTGCGACGGATTGCTTCCTTAATCGCGGATTTCGGTATTTCGGGTTCCG
>JBDSIH010000144.1:0-11189 GCA_039918055.1 Chthoniobacterales bacterium | reverse complement strand
GAATGGTTTCCAGGGGGTGGGCCATAAACCACATATCGTCCGAAAGGGCGAGGCCGATCCGTGCGTCTCCAAAATCAATGCCAAGCGCTCTTTTCATAGGGGTGAATTCATTTGCGTTGAAATCTCATAAATACAGGGGTAGTGTCCACTCGAAGTTATGAGGCCTTCCTTTACAAGAATTCTGGATCACGTCCCGATTAAAACTTTAAGTGCATTTACACAGACGGTTGTCGGCTTTGGCGCCGGTCTGCTTATTGCCGAAAAATTGAAGCGTCCGGTTCGTCACAAAACCGCTGCCGCCCTCTTTGGAGCAGGCATCGCCGCCTCGCTTCCCATTATCATCAGCGTGGTGACGCATCTGGTCAACGGACCCGAATCCAAGCGCACCATGCGGAAGAGACTGGAAAGCATTCGCCGCGATATCACCTTCTCCGGCGAAGACGGATTTTAATTACGCTTGAGCAGATTTATTCTCGCCTCGCAGTCTCCGCGTCGGCGTCAGCTTTTGCAGGATGCCGGATATTCTGTGACCTGCCACAATCCCGCCGTGGAGGAATTGTGCGATGCGGAAAAACCCCGCGAACTTGTTTCTCTCAATGCCTCACTCAAGGCGATGGAAGTTGCGGTGAAGTTTCCTGACGCCGTTGTTCTTGCCGCGGATACCCTTGTTGTCTTTGCAGGTGAAATTTTCGGAAAGCCTGCGGACATGGCGGATGCCTTCCGCATGCTGCGCAAACTCAGCGGCGCGATCCATGAAGTGCTGACCGGGGTGTGCATTGTTAAATTCGACAGCATGCGAATTTGCCGCTTCGAAGATCGCAGCTATGTAAAATTCCGCACGCTGACCGATGCAATGATCGAAGAATATTTTCGCGATATCAATCCGCTCGATAAAGCAGGTGCCTATGCCGCGCAGGAGGATAACGGACGCATCATCGAATGCATTGAGGGATCATTGACTAATGTGATTGGCCTGCCCATGGAGCGACTACAATTGGCAATGGCAGAACATTTTCCGGAAATCGTTTCGGGGAAAATTTAACGCTTTCGCAAAATACGAACGATCTCCCGCCCTTCGCGACCGGGAAAACACTGCTTGGGCTTCCACTCGCGCTCCAGTTCAAACGCCCCATTAAACAGCGCATCCAATTCGGAAACCTCCACTCCGTATGGCGGTCCCCCATCGTAATCCGGATCCAGATAGAAAATCGCAAGGAATTTTCCGTCACTCTTTAAAGCGGAAGCTACGGATGCCACATATTCTACGCGACGCTTCGGATCGATGGCACAAAAACACGTATGCTCGTAAACCCAATCGTAAGCAGTCTGTTGCTCCGGCGGTAACTGGAAAAAATCGCCAATCAGATATTGCTCTGTGCCCGCTGCAGGAAAGCTTTTTGCAATTACGATGGCCTCGGCAGCAAAATCCAGCCCGACAACCTGTGCGCCCGTTTTTGCAATCGCACGGACATCGTGACCGGGTCCGCAACCCGGAACAAGAACGTGACCATTCATTTTTTCCGTTGTCAGAAACTCCGTGAGCGGAGGCGCGGCTCCGCCTTTATCCCACGGCACATCGCCCGTGAGATAACGCTGCTGCCAGTTATTCGGATCACTTACGCTGCCAGATGCTTCCATGTGATACACTCCATTGAAATTTTCGTGCGTGTTCGCGAATCAAAAATGGAATCTCGCGTGTGCCTAGCAATTCGAAATCCGGAACGAGAATTTTTTCGATGGTTTCGAATGCGGAAAAATCCTGCGGATTCTTTGCGCCTATCCAGTTTTCGAGCGGCGTGAAATTTTCCATCCACGTATAGGGAGAGCAGATCAGCAAAACTCCTTCCTGACGCACCAGTTCCGGGAGACGACTGAAAAAGCGCATAGGTTCCTGCAGACGGCAAATCAGATTGCTCGCGAGCACAAGATCCGCGCCGTCGAGTTTATCCTCGAGATGCTGTGCATCTCCGGTTTCGAAATCCACCCGTGTGCGATCAATATCCGATGGGAGCGTTCCAAAACAGCGGCGCACGCGTTTGCCTTCTTCAGTGGCGTCGAAGGAAATCTGCCCGTGCTCTTTGACGTAATTCGCCGCTTCGACAAACCGAGCGGAGAAATCAATTCCCGTGACGTGCTTACAAACACGAGCGAGTTCAAAGCTGGAACGACCCACTGCGCAGCCGATATCGACTGCATTGCCAAATTCGCTCCGGCCCGCGAGCGGAAGTAATTCTGTGACACATCGGACGGCAAAATTCAGCGCGGTATGGGGGCCAAAATCATACGGCAGTATATCGCGCTCCTCGCCGTAATGAAACAGAAGGTACTCCGAAAGAAGCTGCTCGCTCTCGTAAATATTCACGCCGATTTAGGCCTTGAGCAGACCATTCATATAATCGGAGGGTTCAAAATTCTCGATAAGGATGTTCTCCTTCCCTTCACGCATCATGCGTACGGATACGACTTTGAAATCCGGTGTTTTTGCAGGAGAGAAGAGCACATCGTCATGCGTGGCATTCATCTTGTTTGCAAAGCGGTCAGGCGTCAGCGTGCCGCCGAGATGGTCGCTGCGTCCGGTTGCGACATGCAGGGTGCCACGCACTTTTTCATCCTGAATATCGCGGCCTGAAACGGGAAGGAGCTGCGTGCCAAATCCCAGCTCGCCAAGCTCGCCGGTCACGGGATCGGATTTCAGCTTTTCATTATGCGTATCAATGGTGGTCTGCGCGCCTTTAAGCAGTGTAGCTTTTACAATGCGGCCGCCGGTTACATCCATGACACCGAGCGTACCGTCTTCATACTTCATTGGGAACTGCCCCTCCGCGCCCGTAGGAACAAAATAGATTTCTCCTGCGGGAAGATTGGCGACATCCGGCTCGTCGCCCCGACAGAGACCATGGCTTTTCTGCGCTTCCTGTTTTCCAAGATCCAGACGAAGTTTGTAAGGGGAGCCGGAATGCTCGAAGTGAATCTCAATCCAGTCTGCGCCCGTCACGCCAAGACGCAGCAATTCCGCCTCACGGCTGACTTCGTCATAATCCACGGCAAGGCCGCTATTCAGAATAATTTGGTTAACCCCATGCAGCGTGGCGCCGCGGAAGCCGTATTTTTTCGCAAACGCCGTCAATGGCGCGGTGGCGGAATACGTCGAGACGCAGAGAATGATGTCGTAATTTGGATAAACATCCTTTTCGAGACTGACTGTCTGGCCATGCGTCGTGACCGCTTCATCGGGCATATCAAGATTGCTTCCACCGGTGAGTTTATAGGCAAACATTTCTCCACCTTTGAGATCAAGGGCTGAGAGAACGCCGTTTTTTAAAGCCAGGTAAAAATATTCATAAGCATTGCGCTGAATGGGAAGATTCGAGTTTTTAAGAAATCCGAAGTCCGTGATTTCAGCAGGATTTTCCAGATCGATGAGAATAGCGACCCGCTGTCCGGCTTTAGGGGCAAAAGTAGTCTTCAGAAGACGGGCAAGATCAAAGGACGGAAAGGTCCGGGCGGCAACTTGTTCTGCAATGGTCATGGTTTTCAATAAAACACCGCCGCCAGTATCGACGCAAGTGCTGATAGACGAAAAGATTTCGGAAAACAGAGACATTGAGGTTCGCGTGGATGTTATCGGTGGAACTTTCTGTTCCACACGTGCTATAAATCCACGCGAATGAGTAACTACCCACGCATACAGCGTATAAACAGTCTGGTGCATCGTTTTGCACCACTGTTACTCATCCTTTTTGCCGCGGGTTATTACGGCATGTATTACCGCAGCAGTCTCAACCTCGGCGGCGAAGGCGGCACGGTCGCCGTAATCGCACAACGTATTATCGCAGGTCAGCGACCGATTGTGGATGTCTTCCTCGGTTACAACCTGATGTGGTTTTATCCCGTAGTCTGGCTTTTCCAGATTTTCGGGCCGAACTATATTGCACTGCGGATTTTCTTTTTCGTTCTTTGCACGATCACGGGCCTTCTGGGTTATCGCGTTGTATGGCGGGTAACCGCACTTCCCCTTTACGCGTTGCTGATCGGTGGCCTGCTCATCTTTGCGCCTGGTATGATTTTCCGGAACTACATGGCTCTCATCGGGCTGCTGAATATTCTTACGCTGCTGGAGGCCTACATTCTGCCGCAGAGAAAATTGCGATTCCGCCTGCTCTGGATCATGGGCGCGGGGATTGCCCTTTCGCTCACTTTCCTGACGCGCGTGGAAGTGGGATTCTTTTTTCTGATTTTACATGCGGCTCTCATTTTGATTTTCCCCATTGGTCCGCTTAATCGGTTGAGAAGCCGGCTGATGGTCAGCGGCTTTGCAATCATCGCCACGGTATTCTTCTTCTATCTATTCCATATTCCAGTTTACCTGGACGCGCAGAAGCGGGGGTTTGGCTATAATTTCGCGGCGCAATACGCGGAAATTCCCCACATGCTGACCGACTATCTGAAAGTGTATGTCGCGCCGAAAAAGAATGCGCCCCTCCCCACTCCAACTATTCCGTCCGTTGCACCACTTGAGGAACAACCCGCTACGGCAACCGCTGCCGGGCCTGCGGCCTCCGACCCGGGAACCAGTCCGCGCCCAATGCTTCGCGATATTCTAAAGGTCAGTTTCCCAACGAATCTTTTGGTGCTTGGTATTTACCTGCCGGTTTTACTGGTGGTGCTGATTATCAGCAGCACCGCAGCAGGCTTCTTTTACAGCCTGTTTAAAAGAGACGCCAAAATCCGCATGTGCGCGCTTGCAGCAGCGACGGCAACCGGCTGTGCACTGACATTTTTTCCACAATATTATTTCTTCCGACCGGATATTCCCCATCTCGCGGAATTCATGAGTCCTTTCATCGTCGCGCTTGCCATCTGCGCTTTCTATGTGTCAGGGCTTTTCCTAGGGGCGAAGTATTTATCACTTCGTATCCTGCTGGCTTGCTTTCTGCTTCTCGCCGTTCTGGATGTCGTGGCCTATGTTTATTATGCGGATAAAAAACCTGCTGCCGGCACATCGGCAGCACGGCGTTTCCGTAATATCGAATTCCGCGGAGAAAACGGCGTGCATGTCTGGCTACAAAAGGAAGAGGCCGCCGAAGTGCAGGGCATTTACGACACGATCATGGCGCACTCCGGGCCCAATGATTACGTGATTTGCTATCCCTATTCCCCAACGGTGAATTTCATGACAAACCGCCGCTCGTATCTGCATAATCTGTATGTGGATAATGCGACATCGAAGTCCGGATTTCACGACCTGGTGGTAAAGCAGGTCACAGAATATCAGCCTGCCATTCTGCTCATCGATAACCGAGCTATCAATAAATCCGACTCCTCGCGATTCTCCTCATGGGCAGCGGAAACCTATCAATTCATTCGCCAGAACTACAAACTTGTGGGTACGTTTGGGGCGAACGAGATTTACGCACGCCCCAACAAAGACTCTCCTACCCCATGAGTAACAGCACCACACACGGCATTATTCTCGCTGGCGGTTCCGGCACACGCCTTGACCCCCTCACCCGTATTGTCTGTAAACAATTGCTGCCGGTATTCGATAAGCCGATGATTTATTATCCGCTATCGACGCTGATGCTTGGCGGCATCCGCGATATCCTTATCGTTTCCACGCCGAAGGATACGCCGATGCTGGAAGCGCTTTTCGGAGATGGAAATCATCTCGGTCTTGAAATCCGCTACGCCGTGCAGCCGGAACCAAAAGGGATCGCGCAGGCATTTCTCATTGGCGAAAAATTCATCGAAGGCAAACAGACCGCCCTCGTCCTTGGAGATAATATTTTTCACGGAAAAATGGATTACCTGCACCGCGCACTGAGCCAGAAAGACGGGGCATGTATTTTTGCCTACCGGGTACGCGATCCGGAACGCTACGGCGTAGTCGAATTCGACGCTACGGGCAGCGCCATCAGTCTCGAAGAAAAACCCAAACAGCCCAAGAGCAATTTCGCCGTCCCCGGTCTTTATGTTTACGACAAAAATATTGTCGATGTCTGCAAAGCACTGAAGCCTTCCGCACGCGGAGAACTGGAAATCACCGACGTAAATCTGGAATATCTCAAGCTCGGCAAACTCCACGTGGAAACGCTCGGCCGCGGCGTCGCATGGCTGGATACCGGAACGCCGGACAGCTTACTCGAAGCCGCAAATTACATTGCTACGCTCGAACACCGCCAGGGCCTGAAGATTGCGTGCATCGAAGAAATCGCCCGCTACATGAACTTCATCGACCAGCGACAGTTTGAAACGCTGGTTTCCAAATTACCGAAGAATGATTATCGGGCGTATCTGGAAAACATGAAGTGATTCTCTGGAAGTTTTAACTTTCCAAATATTTCGCCCAATCGGGAGGAAGGCTCGCGGTTTCGATGTCGCTTGCGATACGTCCTTCAAAGGCGGGAGCAAATGTGACGCTTGTCCCGTAAACCATGATGGCGTCTGTGCTGCCCTCGACACGCAGGCCGTGCGCGACTCCGGGAGGAATCACTATGACCACATTATTTTCGCGATCACTGGCGTCGCTGCCGATAAAAAAGCGCATGGTAAGTCGCGGAAGTCCTTCGCGTTCATCGACGAGGAAAAACTCGTTGCGACCCTGCAGGAAAAACATCACGTCCCATTGCTCCTTATCGAAGAAGGTCTGCGGTTGCTTATCGGTATTTAAAAACCGCTGATGCCACTTTGCGGGTTCGGTTCCTTCCGGAATATGCGGCGGATGAATATGGAAACCCTTTGCGCTTCCGGCAAACATGCGCGCGGTCGCCCATTGTTTTGGCCAGAAGCCGAGGGTTTCAAACATGCCCTCGCCATCGCGTCCGAGTTCGCTGAAGCATCCGCGATGAAGCTGATCATAGACATTTCTGCGAAACAGACGGACGCCAGGAATCCATGCGTTGGCCTTGCGGAGTTCCGCTTCACCGTTGATCGCTTCGGTTGCAAAGACGCCATCCGTGCTGATGCGCTTGATGAAATCCGGCTTGGCGTAGCTACGCTGCTGAAGATGTTTGCGGGCTTCGGGGCGAAGTCCCTGCCAGAGATTGCTGTCTTTAGGATCTTTATTCATTGCTGATGGCTGTAGATTCGACGGCGCGTTGAAGAACTTCTTCGTATGCCGCCACGCTTTTTGCGAGATCAAAATGTGCCGCCCGGGCGAGACCCTCTTTCCGATAACTTAATAGACGCTCTGGATTTTTGATAAGTAACTCCACGGCGTCGGCCATGCGCGACTCCAAATCCTCCATTGCACACAGGTCGCCATTGCGTCCGTTCACCACCACGTCCTGAAGCCCGGGAATGTCAGAGCCGACAATTGTCATGCCGCAGTGCAGGGCCTCGATGGCCGCCATTGGCAGACCTTCGGAACGCGAGGGCATGAGTAAAATATCCGATCTAAGCATTGCTTCACGAACTTCCCGCGCTGCTTTCCAGCCGTGAAATTCGACGCGGTCACGCAACCCTGTAGAAGACATGGCAGCCTGAAGGCCTGCGGAGAATGGACCTTCTCCGATAATATCCAGATGCCAGTTAAGATGCGCGATCCGTTTCGCTATAGCGACCAGTGCGAGCGGATTTTTCTGAACGCTGAGACGGCCGACAAATAACAATTTCACCGGATCGCGGGGAACAATCGCCGGCGCGGGAGATGCGGGAACGCCATTTAAAATAACTTCGATATCTTTGGCGTAAGCCTTGCGGGCCAGGTTTGCCACGAAGGAACTCACGGCTGTGGCTGCCGCTGCATATTTCCAGATGGGTCGGATGAACGGACCAAGAAATTTAAAAAGTGCACCTGTCTGTTCCGGTACGCCGCCAGGCACATCGCCAAGATGCGCAGTAAGAATGTAAGGAATGCCAGTCATCCAGTGGATAGGCAGCGCCACCGCCCCCGTCGGCACGGCGAAATGCACGTGAATGACATGCGGCTTCCATTTGCGAACCAGCCGGAGAGTGGGAAGAAATGTGCCAACAAGGTAAAATACCATCTCCGGGACGGAGCAGGTATCCTCGCGACGTCGTAAACATGCGAAGCGGTGGATTTTTACCCCATTAATTTTTTCCTGCACAGGAAGATGCTTCATCCCCGACGTCGCTACACATACATCGTGCCCTTCTTTGGAAAGCGCCTCACTGATCTGCGCAGCAACACGCCCACCGCCGCCGCCAACCGGAGGGTATTCATAGCACAGCGTTAGAATTTTTAATTTACGCATCGTCTTAGGTGGCCCGGGATTTCTGCCAGCGTTCCAATGCAAATTCCGACCAGAGAAAAAGACGCTCGTCTGCGCGGCCCGCGCGATGCGCTTTCAAAGCTCGTTCGGTAAATTCCGGATTCCTACTATCCTTTGCAACCGGTTGCAGACTTCCTTTGCGAAGCCATTCGCCGACTGGCATGCCAAAACCTTTTTTACGCCGGTACAGAATCGATGCGGGAAGAACCGGCTCCAACGCTTTCTTGAGAAGATACTTTGTCGTTCCGTTTCGAAGTTTGAAACTGGAGGGGATGCGGCGCACAAAATCCACGAGATCGGCATCCAGAAACGGCGCGCGCACTTCGAGCGAGTTCAGCATGCTGGCACGATCGACTTTAGTCAGAATATCATTCTGCATGTAGAGCCGCGTAAAGAACTGCGTCGTGCGATCGACCTGGTCTCCCTGTGGGCAACTGTTCCATGCGGCAATGGCTTCGGAGTAGACTTCTTCCAAATCAATTTTCCTTCCAAAAAACTTTTCCAGCTCGGTCGGTTCCAGCGGCCCCATCCACACGGCGCTGCGAATATTTGCGGGATAGCTCAGGCCACAAAGTGTGCGCTTAACTTTAAAATCCAAGCTCACATTTTTGTGAGAAACCGGAAGCATGCCTGCGAGCAGACGAATGGCCTTATGCATGGGGCGCGGAACCGCGCGCGCATAATTTTCCGCGTGCTGCAGCGCACGGAAGGGATCATAGCCTGCGAAAAGCTCATCGCCTCCATCGCCACCCAGCGCGACAGTGACATGCTGACGCGTGAAGCGGCTCAGGAGCCAGGTGGGAATCAGCGAACTATCCGAGAGCGGCTCGTCCATGCGGTCCAGAATTTGTGGAACAAGATCAATCGCGCGATTCAGATCCAGCGTCTCTGTGCGGTGATCCGAGTTTACCAATGCCGCCACTTCATTCGCGTATGGCAACTCATCAAAACTCGCTTCGGTAAATCCGACACTGAATGTCCGCAATTTCTCACAATGCTTCGCGGCATAGTAGGCCACAGCCGATGAATCAATTCCTCCGCTGAGAAAAACTCCGAGTGGAACGTCCGCTATCATGCGGCGCTTCACCGATTGCTCGAGCAGGCGCCGAATTTCTTCACACCACTGCTCCTCGGCATTCGCGGGAATTTGCTCGAAAGGTTCCAGTTTTAATTCCCAGTAAGCGCGAATCTCCACCGCCTGCGTTCGCAGATCATAAGTGAGATTATGCCCGGCAGGGAGTTTCCAGACGTTCGAGAGAATCGAATGTGGCGCGGGAATGTAGCCGTAGGCAAAATATTTCTGCATCGCCAGCTCTGAAGTCTCGCCCGGGCATGCGGGATGCTTCGTAAGCGCGCGCAATTCCGAGGCAAAGCCAAATGTCCCCGCTTCGTTGAAATAGTAGAATGGTTTTTTTCCAAAGCGATCGCGCGAGGCGAAGAGTTTGTTTTTATTTTTGTCGTAGATGACAAATGCCCACATGCCATTCAGGTGGTGGACAACCTGTTCGCCCCATGCCTGATAACCCACGAGCAACACTTCCGTATCCGAATGGTCGGTCGCAAATCGAAAACCCAGCGTCGTGAGTTCCCTGCGAAGCTCGGCGAAATTATAGATTTCGCCATTGAAGACTATATGCAGCTTTCCATCGGCGGAAGCCATAGGCTGTGCGCCGCCGCTCAGGTCAATAATCGAAAGCCGGCGATGGCCGAGAAAAACGCGTTCGTCCTGAAACTGCCCCTGTGCATCCGGACCACGATGCACGATTTCGCCCAGCATCGCATGGAGACTGGAAAGCCCTCCCTTCCCTACGAATCCAGCGATTCCGCACATTACATTTTCGGCCCCGAATCGATATTCCGTGTCTCCTGCACCATGTAAATCGCTTTGCCCTGAGACTCAAAAAACGTCCGCATGATCATCTCCGCAAGAAGACCCATCAAAATACAAAGCACCCCAGTCATGGCCGTGAATACCGTCAGCAACGGAAGCGGCGTAGTAATGAACGGCTTATGCCACACGAAGTAGAAGACAAGCATGAGAACAAAAAAGACAAACGCCGCAAGCAGACTGAAAAATCCGCACGCCCCGAAAATATACATCGGCTTCATCTGGAAGCTATCGAGGAACTTCACGACCATCAGATCGAAAATCACCTTGATGACGCGCTCAAGGCCGTATTTGGATTTTCCCGCACGCCGCTTGAAATGGTTTACGGGCACTTCCGCAATCTTCGCACCATGCCAACTGGAATAAATCGGCAGAAACCGGTGCATCTCCCCATAAATCCGTACGCCCTTAATGACATCCTTGCGATAAGCTTTCAGTGAACAGCCAAAATCATGCAGGCGAACGCCCGACACAAAGGAGATCAGGCGATTGGCAATGATGCTCGGGATATTGCGGCTCAGCGCATTATCCTGCCGGTCTTTGCGCCAGCCGGAAACGACATCGTAACCTTCCTCAATCTTCGCAAGCATCAGGGGAATGTCCTCCGGATCATTCTGAAAATCTCCATCCATGGGAATGATGACATCTCCGCTCGCGTAATCAAACCCCGCCATCATGGCCGCAGTCTGCCCAAAGTTTCGGCGGAAATGGACCACTTTTACTTCCGGATTGGCCGCTGCAAGCTGATCCAGAATTTCTTCTGTCCCATCCACACTACCGTCATTTACAAAAATCACTTCCCATTTCCGGTCGAGCCGGGTCATGACCTCCTTGATCTTGTCAAAAAGCAAGCCAAGCACCTCGTGCTCGTTATAAACCGGGATCATTACGGAAATCATGTCCGTGTGGGTTTACTGTGCTGACGGCTTTAATTCAACTCTGGAAACCGTCGCGCCCTTTAATATACTGCATTAATCCGCTTCATTCGCGTCAGTTTGTAAGCAACTTTTTGCTAATTTCATTATTAATGTGCCTCCTCCCGTTCCAATTTCACCTCATGAACCCAA
>JBDSIH010000143.1:0-15013 GCA_039918055.1 Chthoniobacterales bacterium | reverse complement strand
GAGTTCAAAGCCTTCGAAAAAAGCCGCCCATGCAGCATCGACTGCTTGTGGGTTTACACTCCAGCGTTCGTAATTTTCATCCAGTAGAGCTTGATTCCAGCGACTCGTAAAAGAACTCTTCATCTATATAATAGTTGTCTCTTTGTGGCACGAATGGTTGGCAAGAAATACAAAAGGCGCCGGATCGAAACCCCGATCCACCTTGTTTGCCTGCGCATAGACGCGTGACTAATTTAATCTTGGCAAAAAATTTCATTTCCGCAAGGGCGAAGGTCTAACTTGTCAGTAAGCGATTCCTAGGATACCAAGAAGGGTTCCTATGCAGCCCATGATCCAGGTGGAAAATCTGACTAAAACGTATGCCGGTGTTCCGGCCCTGCGTGGCATCAGCTTTGAGGTAGCCAAAGGAGAAATCGTCGGTTTTCTGGGGCCGAACGGGGCCGGAAAGAGCACCACAATGCGGATTTTATCCGGCTTTTTGCCCGCCACATCAGGTGTTGCACGTGTAGCAGGATATGATGTTTTCAAGGATTCCTTCAAAGCCAGAGAGCGAATCGGCTATATGCCTGAAAATGTACCGCTTTACCCGGATATGCGGGTTACGGAATATCTAAACTATCGGGCAGGACTTAAAGGGGTGCGCCCACGCCGGGTAAAAGAGCGGGTGGAAGACGTAAAGGAGCTTTGTAACCTTAAAGAAGTGGATCGCAAGCTGATCGGAGCCCTCTCCAAAGGCTATCGGCAGAGAGTGGGACTGGCCGATGCCCTACTCCATGAACCCGACCTTCTTATTCTGGACGAACCAACGATTGGGCTCGATCCCAACCAGATCCGACAGGTCCGGGAATTGATCAAAAACCTGGGGCGGCACCATACCATCCTCCTTTCCACCCATATCCTTTCCGAGGTGGAAATGACCTGCAGCCGCGTCGTCATTATTAATAACGGAAAAATCGAGGCCTCCGATACTCCACGCAACCTTCGGGCAAACCTGGGTGGCAATGGCCAGATCCGACTGGATGTGCGCCTGAAAGATGCGGAACCCGCGCGCAAGGCGTTGGCGGCAATCGAAGGAGTATCCGAAGTAATTTCAGAAACCGAAGGGGAGTGGACGCGTTTCCGCCTGAATCCCGCTCTGGATGCGGATCCCCGCGAACGTATTTTCGAGCTGGTAAAAAAAGAAAACTGGAGCATCCGTGAATTGTCGCGCACACGCGCAACGCTCGAAGATGTCTTTGCCGAAATCACCCATGCCGAGGATTAACCCATGAGACGATTTTTTATCCTCTTCAACCGTGAAATGGCGTTTTATTTTCATTCGCCACTCGCGTATGTCGTGCTGTTTTTCTTTTTGCTGATTACGGGTTTCAATTTCTATGCCGGCGTACTTCTGCTGAATCAGGCAGCCGGAACGGAAGTCACCATGGTGCAGGCTTTTTTTAACACGGGCTTCTTCTGGTCCAGCTTCATCCTGGTATTTCCGCTCATTACGATGCGACTCTTTTCCGAAGAGTATAAAATGGGAACCATCGAACCGTTGATGACGGCCCCTGTCCATGACCTGCAGGTCATTCTGGCGAAGTTTGCCAGCGCGCTGATGTTTTACATCATCCTGTGGCTGCCGAGTTTACTGTATTTTATCGTTTTCGAATGGCAAAGCAGCCATCAGGCTGCGGACGCCGCTGGTGCTTATATTGGCTCCTATACCATGCTTTTGCTCATGGGAATGTTTTACGTTTCCATCGGCTGCCTTGCATCTTCGCTGACAAAAAACCAAATCGTGGCCGCGATCATTTCCATTGTGGCGATCATGCTGATGTTTTTCATGGGCTTCCTGACGTTCATCATCCAGAGCTACAGCGCCACGCTCCAGGACCTGACCGCCTATCTGTCGCCGATCCGGCACATGATGGATTATTCGCAGGGGATCTTTGATTCCCGACCGGTCGTTTTTTATCTCAGCATGACTTTCTTCATGCTCTTCCTCACCTTTCACGCGTTTCAGCGCCGCCGCTGGACTTCCTGACAAATGAGTAACTCCGAAAAACAGGAAAAGATTGTAAATTCACGCTCCGGCATCGGATTCAGCGTGACGCTGCAAATCGTGGCCGTGCTGGTGATCGTATTGGGAATCAATATTATCGGCTTCAATTATTACGACCGGCAGGATTTTTCGCGCTCGCAAAAGTTCACGCTCTCGGACCAGACGCGAGGCCTGGTGCGCCAGGTTAAAAAGCCTCTCAAAGTCATTATTTATTTCTCTCCCACGTCCACCACGCCGGATGTCGCTTTGGCTTCGGACGTGAAAAATTTTATCGATGAAGTGCAATTTGCGATGCGCAAAAATATGACGGTGGAAGTCGTCAAACCTGCGCTGGATCTGAACCGGGTGCGGGAATTGCAGGCGCAGTATAATTTCGGCGCGAGTGAAAATGTCATCATTCTGGATTACGATGGCCATACGCAATTCATTCCTGTCAGCCACATGGCGCTGTGGGATCAATCCCAGGTTCCCATGGGCGAGCCTCCGCGCATCCTTGCCTTTATCGGTGAGCAGGAATTCACCGCAGCGTTGCTGGAGCTTTTAAAGCCGGACGACCGCAAAGTTTATTTCCTACAGGGAGATGGAGAACCCGATTTCACACAGGCGCCGGAATTAAGCTTACTGCGCGAGTATATTGCGCGCCAAAGCATCAAGGCACTGCCCCTGGATATTTCAAAGACCGGCGAACTGCCGCAGGATGCAGGCGTGCTGGTGCTTGTGGGTCCACGCTACGATCCTCTCGATGCCTATCTTCAGCTTCTTGAAAAATTCTGGCAGAAAGACGGATCCATACTCATCTACCTCGATCCCAATGCCAACACGCCAAAGCTTTCCGCTTTTCTCGAGGCGCATGCCATCAGGCCTGTTAATGACCGCGTGCTTACCACGGTAAATATCGCGTATCTTAACCAAATAGGGATTGTGCGCGATGTGCGGGCTCGTTTTATTCCAGAGTCGCCAGCCACTCGCCGACTGGAAGGTGTCACCGCATTATTCCAGGGCGCCACGCAAACGCTCGACCTTCAATGGCCCCTCGCCTCGAAAGCAAAAATCACCCTGCGTCCGCTGATCATGGCAAGTGATGAATTCTGGGGAGAGACCGACTACGTTACGGATGAAAAAAAGGGTGTGAAGTTTGATGAAGGCGTCGATGTAAAAGCCCCTGTGACCATTGCGGCCTCCGCGGAAAAAGGCGGAGTCGAAGATGAAAATGTCACCCTGCGTTCCGCGAAACTGATCGTGGTCGGAAACAAAGATTGTCTTCTCAATGAAGCGCTGGACTTGCGTAATCTCGACTTTTTTCTCAATTCGCTCAACTGGATGCTCGACCGCGGAAAACTCTCCGGCATCGCTCCAAAGAATATCCATAAATTTTCCCTCGTCTTAACGGAATCGCAGACCGCTTCGATTGCATTTTATACCATGATCGTGATTCCCGGCCTGGTGGCGCTCGCGGGCATCATTGCCTGGTGGAGGAGGCGGAAGTAGATGAACCGAGGCATTACGGTTGCCCTTACGCTAATCGCGCTCGCTCTCGTCGCGTTTCTCGTTTTTGTGGAGCCCCAGCTTAAAAGCACCCGGGCGCACAAAAATGCCGGAGGCTGGCTGCTGGAGATAATCCCGGATCAGATTCAGACAATCAAAATCGCCACCGGCGACCAGACCATCGAATTAAAAAAACGCGACAGTGGATGGAAAATCACCAAACCCATAAAGGACCTCGCCTCTAAAGAAGCCGTTGAAAAAATTCTCAAGGCTGCGCAAAACGTGAAGATCCTTGATGAAATTTCCGATGCCGAACTGCGTAAATCCGATCGCAAACTGCGCGACTTCGGACTTGCGAATTCCCGCCAATCTCTCGAGCTGGCGGGCGACCAGAAAATAAAGTTAATTTTCGGAAAAGATGCTGCGGGAGAAAAACGGGTCTACATTCGCCGCGACAATTCCGACGACGCCTACATTGTCGGCAATGCGCTGCAGGAAGCCGCCTTCCGTAATCTCGATGATTTCCGGGATAAGCATCTCACGGATTTGCACAGCGACCAGATCACTTCATTTGTCATCCGGCGCGCGGGAGGTGAGCTGGAATTAAAGCGCATCGCTAACCGCTGGGAAATTGTAAAGCCATTGCAGAGTGCGGCCGATCCCGTCCGCGTCAAAGAATTTCTGGACCGGATTCTCGGCGTCGAAATTCTAAAAATAGTTTCCAATGAGACCACGCCGCAAAATACAACCACTACGCCCGATACCACCGTGGAGCTGGTCTTGCGCCCGGAGAATGCGGATGGCAAAGACGTTGTCCTTCGCGTGGGTTCGCGGGTAGCAGACAATCCCCAGGCCGTCATTGCCGAGTTGTCCTCGCGCTCCTCCACCTATGAGCTTCCCAAGTCTGTAGCGGAAACTTTGAATGTTCTTCCTGCTATGTTTCGCGACAAGGCACTGGTTCGTCTGAATGCCGACGTGATCGACCGGATTCTCATTCAAAAAAATGGCGCGGTCTCTGAATTGAAGCGTAAGGAAAATGACTGGGTCACCACCAGCGAAGGCCGGGAGATTTCGGTTTCAAATGCCTCCGTGGCAAAACTCGCCTCCTTCCTCGGAGAGATCCCTATTGAGCGTTTCATTCCGGCGGGAGCATCCGACCTGCAAAAGTACGGACTGGATAAGCCTTCGCTTACCGTGAAGTTCCAGGCGTGGCTCTCCGAGAATACGCCCGAAGAAGGAAAAGGCGCGCATGATCTGATCCTTCTTGAATTTGGCAAACAGGAAGGCGACAAGCTCTATGCGCGCAGAGATGGCAGCGCTGAGATTCTTGTTCTTCCTGCTGGCATTGTCGCATTTATCGAGGGCGGTCCCGACGCCTGGAATACGGTATCCGGAAATGCAAAAGGACGGTAAGAGACCCGCCAATACAAATTTAAAATTGATTATATCATCATGACATCCACTGAGATCAGGCAATCCTTTCTCGATTTTTTCCGCGATCGGAAGCACACCGTCGTGGCGTCCTCCAGCCTGCTGCCCGATTCGCCGAACCTGCTCTTCACAAATGCGGGCATGAATCAATTTGTACCGATTTTTCTCGGTCAGCAGAAATGCCCCTATGTCCCCGGGCGCGCCGCCGATACGCAGAAATGCATTCGCGCGGGCGGTAAACATAACGATCTGGAAGATGTCGGCCTCGACACCTATCACCACACGTTTTTTGAAATGCTCGGCAACTGGTCTTTTGGAGATTACTTCAAGCAGGAAGCCATTGAGTGGGCGTGGGAACTTATCACTGGCGTGTGGAAATTTCCGAAAGAGCGAATTTATGCCACTGTCTACAGCCCTGCAGAAGGCGACCCCTCGGAATTTGATCGGGAAGCTTACGGCTATTGGGAAAAACTTTTTACGGCAGCGGGCCTTGATCCCAAAATCCATATCGTTCACGGAAATAAGAAGGACAACTTTTGGATGATGGGCGAGACCGGACCTTGCGGTCCGTGCAGCGAACTGCATGTCGACCTCACTCCCGCTGGCGATACTAAAGGCTCCCTTGTTAATAAGGGAGACGGACGCTGCATCGAAATCTGGAATCTTGTTTTCATTCAATTCAATGCAAACCCGGACGGTTCATTCTCCCCGCTGCCCGCGCAACATGTGGATACCGGCATGGGCTTTGAGCGCGTGGCATCCATCATTCAGGGCACGAAAGGCTTTTCAGACTTCAGCCGCATCATTTCAAATTACGATACGGATATCTTTCGTCTGATCTTCGACAAGATCGAGCAGCTCAGCGGAAAGAAATATACGGCAACCCTTCCAAAGGCGGGAAGCAGTGGAGATAACGAGCAGGAAAAGGAGGATGTTGCATTTCGCGTGATCGCAGACCATATCCGCACCTTAAGTTTCGCAATCGCAGATGGCATTCAGCCCGGAAACACGGATCGCAATTATGTCCTGCGCCGCATTCTTCGCCGCGCGGTCCGTTATGGACGCACGCTTGGCTTTCACCGTCCCTTCTTTTTCGAACTGGTGGATGTACTAGCGGATAAGATGGGCGATACCTTTCCGGAGATCCGCCAGAAGCGCGAACATGTGCGTTCGGTCATTCGCGGCGAGGAAGAGGCTTTCAACAAAACGCTGGATCGCGGAATTGAACTCTTCACAACGGAAGCACAGAAGGCCGCGGAAAAAAATCTGTCCGGCGATTTTGCCTTCCGTCTTTACGATACCTACGGATTCCCCCGTGATTTAACGGAGCTCATGGCGCGCGAGCAGGGATTGACCGTCGACGTCGAAGAATTTGATCGCCTGATGGAAGAGCAGCGCACACGGGCACGTGCGGCGCAGAAAAAAGAAGTTATCGAATTATCGAAAATCGAAACGACCGAAAGCACCCATTTTGTCGGTTACGATAACCTGGAGACTTCGGCAAAAGTTCTCGAAACGGTGCGTATTAAAGATCGTACCGGCGTCATTCTGAATACGACAGCGTGCTATGCAGAAATGGGCGGTCAGGTTGGCGACACGGGCGGACTTTCGCACGGCGCACAGCTCTGGAAAATTACTGATACGCGGAAAAGCGGGCAGGCATGGCTGCACTTTCTTGCCGATACGGATGATATGCCGCTTGCAGGCATGGAAGTAAACCTTCTCGTGGATTCCGAACGGCGGTCGGCTATCGAGCGGCACCACACCGTGACGCATCTTCTCCACTGGGCGTTGCATGAGGTCGTCAGCAAGGAAGCATCGCAGAAGGGTTCCTACGTGGGCGCGGACAAGCTCACTTTTGATTTTAACCACACGGCACTTACTCCGCAGCAGATTGCGGATATCGAAAATCTCGTCAATGCCCGCATCCTGGAAAACGCGCAGGTTTACTGGACAGAAATGCCTTATGCCGACGTTCGTGCCAATTCCGGCATCATGCAGGTCTTCGGCGACAAGTATGGAGATACTGTCCGCGTAGTCCAAATTGGCGGCGGGCGCGAAGCGCTCAACGGCTACAGCATGGAGCTTTGCGGTGGCACGCATACGCGGGCCACGGGCGAGATCGGATTATTCCGCATAGTCAGCGAAGCCGCGATTGCCGCAGGGATTCGCCGCATCGAAGCTGTGGCCGGATTTGAAGCGCGCACGAAAGGCATTGAGGAAACGGAATTGCTTAAACGCATCGCCTCAAAGTTCAATGCACCGCTCAGCGAAATTGAAAAACGCATCGAGAGTCTGCTCAGCCATCAGAAGGAACTGGAAAAACAGCTCAAGACCTTCGCGCAAAAGCAGGCCGTGGAAACGTCCAAAGACCTTCTTGCCAAGGCGCACGATCTCAAGGGCATTCCCTCCATCATTGCCAATATCGGAAACGCCGACGGTGATACGCTGCAGGCAGTGGCTGATGCTCTGAAGTCATCGTTTAAGGGACTCGTCGTGCTTGGAGGTGTTTCAGATGGAACGGTATCCCTCGTGGCAGCGGTGACTTCCGATTATACGGATAAAGTAAAAGCGGGTCAGATCATTCAGCAGATCGCGCCAATGGTCGGCGGGAAGGGCGGCGGACGTCCGGATAATGCGCGCGGCGGCGGCAAAGATCCGACAAAGCTGGATGAGGCTCTGGCTTCCGTCTCCACCTTATTATAATTCCGCTTTGAATCCTTTGCATTTCGCGGGAATAACTTCATGTTTCGACCATGAGTTTTGAGCGAAAAATCCAGGCTGCCCATGGCTATATGGAACTGGAGTTGACGGATGAAGCGCTGAAGGAACTTGATACGCTTTCCCCGGAGGAGCAACAGGAAGAGATCACCCTGCAATTACGCCTTCTGATTCTCATGCATGCCCAACGCTGGGAGCAGGGCGTGCCGGTTTGTGAACTGCTGCGGCGGCAAAGTCCTGGTTTAAGCATAGGTTACATTCACGGCGCCTACTGCCTTCACGTCATGGGAAAAACGGAGGAGGCTCGCGAGATTCTCCGCAAGGGACCGCCAAGCCTCTACCATGAAGCGACTTATTTTTATAATCTCGGATGCTACAATGCGATTCTTGGGGACAAGCAGGAAGCCGTTCAGAATCTGCAAACCAGCTTCCAGATGAATCCGACATTTCGGGATGAAGCGCAGAACGATCCGGATCTCGAATCTATCAGCGAACTTTTGAAATGAACGTTTCCCGCGAACGTCTGGCGCGCATGCAAAAAGCGTTTGAGCAGAATTTTGCGAACCATGCGGAAATCGGTGCTGGATTATCCGTCTGGCTGGAAGGAAAGGAAATCCTCTCCCTCGCCGGCGGCACGCTTGATCGCGAAAGTCAACGGCCGTGGGAAGGCAATACGCTTGTGCTGATCTGGTCAGCGACCAAGGGGTTGTCCAGCGCCTGCGCACTCCACGCGCTGGAAAAAAAGAATATTCCGCTCAACAGCCCTGTGGCGAAACTCTGGCCGGAGTTCGGCCAGCAGGGAAAGGAAGCGATTACTTTTCGCCAGGTCTTCTCCCATCAATCAGGATTGAGCGCGGTGGAAAATCCGACCCTGAGCATCCTTGACCACGGAGGGGTCATTGCCGCGCTGGAGGCACAGTCGCCACACTGGACTCCCGGTGCAGGGCTTGGCTACGGCCCTCGGACCTATGGTTTTCTCATGGACGAGATTGTGCGCCGTCTCACCGGGCAGAAGCTTGGCGATTACTGGCGCACGGAATTTGGAGATCCGCTTGAACTGGATACATGGATCGGGCTTCCCCCGGAATATCACTCCCGCGTAGCGCGCATCTTTTCTCCACGTGTCGCAGGGTGCAATGACGGAAGCGATCCTTTTCTGGAGGCCATGGCCGATCCCGAATCCCTGACACGCGCCGCTTTTGTTTCTCCAACAGGGCTTGCGGGAGCGACATCGATGAACAGCCCTGTTGCCCGCAGCGCCTCCCTTCCTTCATTGGGTGGCATTTCCTCCGCTTCCTCGCTGGCAAAATTTTATGCGCTTCTTGCCGGGGATGGAACCTGGGGCGGCAGACATTACTTCAGCGAACAAAGCCTAGCCGAAATGCGCCAGACCATTGTCCAGGGTCCTGATAAAGTGCTTTGCCTGGAGACCGCGTTCGCGGCGGGATTCATGAAAGACCCCGTCGATGCCGCCGGGGTAAAAATCCGCAGTCATCTCGGCCCATCACTTTCCGCATTTGGGCATCCCGGCGCTGGCGGATCGCTTGCTTTTGCGGATCCGGAGAACAAAATCGGCTTTGCCTACGTAATGAACCAGATGGAAAGCGGCGTGCTGCCGGGCAAAAAAGCCCTAAATCTTGTTGAGGCTTTATACGATTGATTTAAGTATTTTATATTCAGATAGATATGCATTTTTTAAAAATTCGCCAGTAACGCCGAAACTCCTGATTTGCAGCTGATTGACTATGCCGGGAAACACAATGTTCCCTTGTATATTTACCCCGCATCCCTTATCTAAAAGGATACTGTAAAATGGCTAATCCCTCACCCAACCCCGCTCCCCAGCCCAAAGCTCAAGTCAAGAGCGCCACCCCGACGGCCAAAGGCCAGGCAACTGCCGCTCCTAAAGCAAAACCGCAAGCACAGGCAAAAGCGGTTCCGGCGGGAAAAACTACTTCAAAAGCCACCACGAAGGCAGCCGCAGGGGTCACGCCCGCTGCCCAGAATGATCTGGTACAGCAATTACGCCAACTTGTTCAGAGCAATACCCGCCGATGGAAGGCATTGATTATTTTTCAGGCGCTCGGTCTGGCTCTTGCTATTCCCCTTGGTTATTTTCTGGCCGTTATTCTTCTGGATAATGTCATTCACATGCCCACGTGGGGCCGCCTCACCTCCTGCGTTATCTTTGTGGCAGCCGTACTAACCTGTTTCGGATGGCTTCTGCACCAGTGGCGACAGGCGCGTTTCACTGAAGATCAGGTGGCACTTGCGATGGAAAAGCAGACTCCCGGCGTAGAGAACCGCCTTATCAATGCTTTGCAGATCGCCCGGGAAGGCAACAGCAGCCCGACTCTGAGCCAGGCCGTCATTCAGGAAAATTACCAGCGCCTAAAGCGGATACAGATGCAGCAGGCCGTCAAGATCCGTCCCGCCATTATCCGCATGTTGATCGCAGGAGTTATCATTTGCATCGGCCTCGGATTATGGGGACTCAAGCCTCAGCTCTTTACGACAGCCGTAAAGCGGATCATCAATCCCTTCGCAAAGATTACGCCTATTTACCGCACGGTATTAACCATAGATCCGGGTAATGTTCAGTGCCCTCCCGGCGGTGATGTAACGATCAAGATCAACATCAAGGGTGAAATTCCCAATGAAATCGCCATTTCCCGCTCTTCCGGGGAATTACGCACGAGTGAATCCATCGGAGTCGAACCCAAATCTACCTCTGTCAGCTATACCTTTAAGAATCTGCAGCGGACGCTGAATTACACCGTACGGGGCGGCGATTTTAACAGCGATACCTATACGATCGACGTGCCGACACCGCCACAGATCAATCTGGTGCGCAGCCAATATCACTACCCCGAATACACAAAACTTCCCGATCAGAAAATCGAGAGCGCAGGTGGGGATATGGAAGCGCTTTACAATACTAAGGCATCCCTGACTTTTGTGCTCGATCAGCCTGCAGACAAGGCCTTCCTTCTTTTGGATAAAGTCGCCGCTCCAGCCGCCGGCGCCAAGACCAAGGATGCAACGACAACCTCCTCCGTTCAGCGCATTGAGCTGAAGAAATCCGGCACTTCTGAGTTCAGCGCCGATATCGTATTTGCAGATGTGCTGGGCTATCAGATCGAAACTCAAAACGGTAAACAGGCCGCGCGCAAAACGGCCACCTACGGATTAAGGGTGCTGGCAGACCAGACTCCATCCCTTACACTCACCGGCCTGGAGCGCAGCACCGAAGCACAGATCGGAAATTCCCTTTCGCTGAAAGTGGCAGGCGAAGATGATTACGGACTTTCTAAAATGGCTCTCTTTTATCGCAAAGCCGGCGGACCCGCTGCCGCAGAAGAGGATGCCTCCGCCTCGCCAAGCCCGGCTGCTTCCGCAACACCGGAAGCAAGCCCCGACGCCTCTCCCTCAGCAGCCAACACGAATCGAGATGACTGGCTACAAATCATTTCCTGGCCAATTCCGAATGCCGGACGCCAGTTTCAGGCGGACTACCCTCTCGCCATCGGCTCCCTGAATGCAACGGAAGGCGACCAGATTGAAGTTTGCCTGCGCGGTCAGGACAATGATCCGCTTAAAGCCGGTCAATGGACTTCGGGAGAAACTTACACGCTTCTTATTGGCGGAGAAGGCGTCGCCCTTCAGGTACTTTATGAGCACATTTTACGATCCGAAGCAGAACTGAAAGCGATTATCGCCACGGAAAACAAGGCGATAGCCAACACAACCGAATGGAACCAGAAATTTGATGCCGCATCGGGTGTGCGCTGGGATGATAAAAAGAACCTTGATGCCCTTGGCACTGCCATGCGCGAACAGGCTCGGGTGCAGGAGCAACAGCGTGAAAAGATGGCCCGCACTGCCCGTAGCCTCGTCGAGCAATCCTCAAACCTGCGGCTACCAATCGGCCTCCTTGCCGATACGGAAATCAACCGCGCCATCCGCATTCTAGAATCGGTTCCCGGACGTGATAATCCCCAGGACATGCGCACCACTTTGGCCGAAGGCAGGCTGACCATGGAGCGGACGGTTCGCAGCCTGAACGAAATTCTTGAGCAGTATGTGAAGTTCCGCAAGGACTGGGAACTGGCAAACATGACTCCTTTCGTCAAGATGCTCGCCGATCGCCAGACGGCGCTGCGTGAAGAGCTTAATGGCTATAAAGACAAACCGCCCACGGATTCGAATGCCGCCCTTCTTCAGAAGTCCGTAACCCAGCGACAGACCAAATTACTCCAACTCTCAAACCTGGTACAGGTCGCGCTCAAGGGTATCGCCGACCGTGTTGCTACGACCGATGCTCTCCTGGGCAAAGCTTTTACGGAGGCTTCCAATACTTTTGACACCAGCGGTCTTAAGACGCAGATGCAGGCTTCCGCCACCGCAGCCGCAGCCGCACATTGGGCAGACGCCATTCCTGCCGCCACGAAAGCAGCCGAGGAGCTGAATAATATTCACTTCCTGCTCAAGAAAGCCGCCATTGATGCCGCCGCCCGCGCCAACGCCACGGCAAAGGAAGCTAAAGAAAGCGCCCTGGCCGAACAAAAAGCAAATATCGCCGGAAAATCCGGTCCTCCCAATCCGCCAATGCTGGAGGAAACCAATGTGCAAAGCGTGATCAAGGCACTTGAATCCCGAAAGAAAAACGCTCTCAAAAAGGAAGCGGAAAAGAAAGACGGTGTATCCAACTCCCGCCTTGAAGAATACATGACGGCTACTTTTAAGAAGGATGATACCGCCCGCCCTTCCGCAGATAAATTCAAAGCGAATGAAGCGCCCGGCGCCGAGATCGCAGAAGTGCCCCGCATTGATGCCGTTACCGGAAACTTTAATCCCACCGTTAAAATTCCGGATAAGCTGGAAGATGTCGTCGGCGAACTTCTCGAGGAAACCGAAAAAATGACGGAGGAATATCAATCCCTGAAAGCAAATACGGACGAGGTTGGACAAGATACCGGCGCGATTGGCAAGTTGGGAGGAGAGGCAAATTCCTTCTCCTCTAGTGCCAAGACCGGCGACCAGAAACCCCCACCCCAAAACTCCGGCGGTGCATCAGGAACCGGCCGCCAGGGCGGACGAGCCCATGGCCTGGTGACCGAAAATGAAGCCCCAAACATGCGCGGACGCGATAAGGTGCAGGAAGGTGACGAGGACATTGCAGACCAGGCAGGCATGATGAACGAACGCAAGACCCGGGACATGCAGAAGGACACTTCCGAGGGCCGCGGAGGCAAGCAGGTAAAATCCGATGAGACGCAGTTCAGCAATAGCGGGCGCGGAGAATTCAAGGCCGACAAGGATGTGGATAAAATGGGAAATCCCCAAAAGCTCGTCAAAGTTGTTGAGCATCAGGGTCCACCCATGGATCCCAAAGTTGCGGCAATGATGCGTGACCTCCGGGGCAATCAGGAGCAAATGATTCAGCGCGTGAATGCCCTCAAAAAGGAATTTAAAAATCTCTTCCTTCCCACAGAAAAGCTGGATGAACTCAGCCGCCAACTCGCCAAGAATATGGACCGTATGAAAGACAGCCCAGAAGAAGGATTTTTCAGTGATCAATTGCAGGCTCTTGATCAATTACGCAAAGAGGTGCTGGTTTTCAGCCGCGCCTATGCAGGTGCACAAACAAGTGTGCCCCGGGCTCAGGCTGTCCAGGGCCGCATATTAGATGAGCCTCCCTCGCAGACGACACCGGGGTATGAAAACGCTGTCAAAGATTACTTCGAAAAACTCGGCAACCAATGATCCGCACTCTGTTCCTGACTCTTCTTGTTGGAATGGGCGCTACCTGCTGTATAGGAGCGCCCCGTCAACTTACTGCAACGCCTTCCCAGACGCCGGTGGCGGCGCTGGTGCAGGTGGTTGTTCCCGGCTCAACCTGCGCTGCGGTAAGTGAAACACAATCTCTCCTCGCCATCGGCCGCAGAGCGCCCAAAGGCAAACAACTTGTAATTTACTCGTTGGATCCGGCGACGGGCAATCCGTCTGTCGCCCCTGCTGCGGAAGTTGCGCTGCCCACTTCTGCGGCACTGCAGGCATTTGAGAATTATCCTCTCTGCGTAAAATTCCACCCCGTGCTTCCCCTTTTATATGTGTGGCAGGATATCAACGCTCCGGAAATGCCAGCCACGGCCGACGATACAAATCCGGTCTATAAGGAATTTGACCATCTGCTTATTTATTCCGTGCAGGGAAATGGAATGATCACCCTTGTGCAGAGCCTGGCACGCGGTCCCGGCTTTGGGTACAAGCAAATACTGGGAAGCATTGAGATCGATCCCGTGCGCGGCAGGCTTTTTATGCCGAACCTTCGTTCGCCCAAGGCTCTGGTGGATACAGCAGCCTCAACAGGCTATTACCAGCTGGATGTGCAGGGGTTTCCTGCACGGACTGTTGCCCAGCCCGTGCCGACTCCTAAAGTGATGTCGGCTTTTGATCCCTTTCCAACCGGCCTTGGTTTTGGGGGCGCAAGCAAAGACGCTGTGATCTATGGCGCCCTAAACTGCGCGGTAGTCTGGGAGTTTGATAACCGCCGCGTAAACGCCAGCAAATTTTACATCCATAGATTTAAATACCTCACTGTAACCGGCAGTTCCAAATTCCCTTTCGTTTACATGACCGGAATTGATAGTCCCTATATTTTATGTATGGAACATGTGGATGGTTTCCTGACGTTGCTGCCACAAAGGCTGGAGATCGACAATGCGCGAATGCAGAGCGCCGCGGTCGTCATGACCAAGCAAAACAAGATCGCCGTCGGCGGATTGAATATCGTGTATGCGATCAAGCTCGATGCGAATGGACGATACACAACCGAAGTCGAAAGAAGCCCTATAGCCGCACCGAAGGCGACTGCCATTGCGTATTCAGAAAAACTGGATCGTCTTTACGTAGGAGTGGAGGCCCTGAAATGAAAATTACGTGGATTACCCGAATTATCGGGCTGTTATTTATAGTGGGATTTGTCTCCAGTGCGTGGGGAAGAACTATTTCCTTACACCCTGAAGATATTGATATGGCGGCCACTATTGTTGAAGAAGGACCCCGCCATGGATGGGCCTCCTATACCACCGAGAGCGCTCCGGGAGTTTTTCGCAACAATCCAGTGCTTATTTCCATGACGCATAGCTTCCTGATTCGCTATTCGCTGGATAAAATTCCCAAAGGGCAGCGCATCACCAATGCCGAACTGAGCCTTGGCGTGGGTGGTTTTTCCAAGAGTGCACGGCTCTTTATCTGGCGAATAGTTGCTGACTGGGGCGTTGGGGTAAATAATATCTACCGCATGCAGCGTCCCAAACAATTACTCTG
>JBDSIH010000142.1:0-7520 GCA_039918055.1 Chthoniobacterales bacterium | reverse complement strand
CGAAGGACACTCCTCCTCGGTGGACATCTATCGCCGCATTCGCCACCTGGGAAAATGGAAAACCCTCTACCAACTGGCGGCTCATGGATTTATTGGTAACGCCGAATGCGGGCCGAGCATTCCGCAGTAATCTGGGCGTTATATATAAAGACAACACGATAAGGGCTCCCATCTCCGGCACATTATGGAAAGAGGATGCGCCTTTTAAGCTGCGTGCGGTATTTTTCCGAGTGGGTGATCTACCTAAAAGCGATCTCTTCCAGCTTGCCGATGTCGTGATTCCAAAACCCGGAGAGATGCTGCCGCTCAAGCGAAAGTGGAATAACGTCGGCGTAAATATCGAATTTGTCGGCATCTATGGCGCGGGCGCAAAGCTGCCAGCCGGCGTTCTAGAATCTGAAAAAACGACCTCTCCCCTGCCCTGTCTGATCTACACCATCACCGACCAGGAAAATACATATCTGGAATTCATCGCGCAACACAGCGAGATGCGCTCGCGCAATGTCGCGGAATTCCGCAAACCCCAGCGCGGGAAAGCACTCCAGTATTTCTCGATTGTGGATGTGGACCCCGAGGACTCCGTCACGTTTGAGTTCGCCCTTATCCGTGAGAAAAAGGAATTCTCCTTTACCGCCACTCCATCGCCAAAAAACTAGCGGGAATTACTTCTGGAAATTTATGTGCGACCACTCATCCGCACGATGAAAGCTCAGGAAGCGGCGCGGATTCCTGCTCCGGAAATGCAGCGTGGTCGAAGAAGTAATGGGATTCGGATCATCTTTAGAGAGCGCATCATACCGCGCACTCGTAAAGAGCCACATATCGCCGGCGGAGATCGTTTTCTTTCCCGTGATCAGCTCGGCAGGCACAGAGATGAGCACACTCCATTGCTTGCGCTCCCTATTAATCCAGACATTGCTGGTAAATAGTTTTGCGCCCTCTACGAGATGCGACAAAAAGGTGTTCTTTGCGCCCGGGCGCCAATCCGTAGATCCGTAGTCTTTCCAGTCGAGCCACTTCAACTGAAGAATCTGATTCTGCGGCGTGACGTGAAATTCATAATACGGCGCAGGCTCCTGTTGACGCACGATCATTTCAAAAGCATCCCCGAGGAGGGTGGTGACAATGCGGTAGTGTTTTGCATCCGTCGTCGCCAGATCCTGCATCTCATTCATCTTCGTAGTGGGGTTTGAGACATCCGCATCATCCATGACCGCGTAGATCCACAGGGCGTCCGGTTTCCAGCCAAGACGTACATTGCCGGGCTCGAAGCCCTTGTCCTTTTCCGGCAGCCAGGTTTGCTGGAAGGGAGAAGGCTCCGCATTTTTAAATGCCTTCGCTACGGACTTTTGTTCGGAAGGGTCAAACTTCGGCAGTGGTTTACAGCTGATCGTTAGCGGCGTGGGAAAAGGCGTGGGCGTCGGCGTGGGTTCCGTAACCGGTGCGGTTGTCACCGCAGGCAATGGAGCGGGCGTTGGATTAACAACCGGCGTGGCAGTTGGTGGGGCGGCAGGCGACGCAGAAGGCGTAGATGCGAAAAGGGAAACCGCCGAAAGACCGGCGAGAATAACGAAGGTAATCTTTCTCATAAATAAAGGGGTAACAAAAAACGGATTCATAGGACTAAACCCCGGCAGAGGCAAGAAATCGCCGTTTTTCTGTCCTTTGGCCGAAATTCTTGGATTTTTTCCACTTTTCGCGGGTCCCGGTTTTTAGAGCATTTGCATTTTATTCTTTCCCTTCGATGTCCTAAATAACCCGGAAAAATGCCCGTTTTTTTGCCCCGTAGCCAAGCCGCCTTTTCCGAATAAATTGCAAGTGAAAATCTTATAAAAAATTTGGAATATTCTGCAAATTGTTCTAATTACGTGAGTTAAGCCATTTGGGTCGAAAACCACCATATATTGTGGTTTGTAAAAAAATTTACACTACAGGCAGCATTTTTATTGACGGTGTAAGGCCTTCCCCCATACGCTCTTCAGGCATGTTGGGAGGGCTCAGGATATGAGTAAAAACCCCTTCCATGGCCTCCCCGCCAGCACATGTAAGTGAAACTTTTTTGACATAAATAGAGATACAGATTTGCCATGGCCACAACCACCATTCAGCTAGGAAACCGCACCTTCGAACTCGATAAGGATAAAGCGGAGCAAGCCTATGCCTCGAAAAAGGTCATAAATGGCCGCGATACGATGTTTTTTAACATCCTGCCGCTCAAATATCAGTGGGCCTATGATCTCTATAAGACCATGAAGGCCAACCATTGGGAGCCCGAGGATATCCCCATGGGCAAGGACTGTGAACAGTGGCGCGACCCTTCCATTCCGGATATCGAACGCTGGATTATTAAGATGGCCGTCGGTTATTTCTCCGCCGCAGAAGGCATCGTGGGGGACAATGTCATCCAAGTCGTCCGCAGCGTCGTCACCGCGCCGGAGCTAAAGCTCGTCCTCGGCCGCCACGCGCATGAGGAAAATATCCACGCCGATTCGCTCGTGTACATGATCAGCTCGCTGGGCATCAACCCGCACGAGTGCGAAGCCATGTTTGAGGATATCGCCACCATCAAGCACAAGACGGATTTCGTCGTGAGCAACAGCCGCGCCCTGCGCCGCGATGCGGACCTCAACCTTGTCGAAAACAAACAGGCACTCGCAAAAAACATTTTTCTCTTCGGCCAGTGCATGGAAGGCACGCAATTCTACGGCCTCTTCGGCATGGTGCTCGCGCTCTATCGCCAGAATAAATTTCCCGGCATCGGCCAGATGTTCCGCTATACCCTGCGCGACGAATCGAACCACATCGAAGTCTTCCGCAATCTCTTCATGGACCTCATCGAAGAGAACCAGGACATCTGGACCCAGGCCTTCCGCCAGGATCTCCGTAAAACGATGGCCGAAGCCGTCCGCCTCGAAAAAGATTTCATCCGCGATTGCCTGCCCGTCAGCGCTGTAGGCCTTACCTCCGCGGAATTCGAACAGTATATTGATTACATCGGCGACCGCCGCCTTGTGGGCGTGGGTCTCGATCCCCTGAATGGCCCCATCGCCAATCCGCTCCCGTGGCTGGCTGAGATGATGGATATCCAGAAAGAGCAGAACTTCTTCGAAGGACGAGTCACCGAATACCAGAAAGCCTCCTCATTGGAACACGTCTCTGACGACGACCTGTAAGAGACGCGACTAATAAAGAGAAACTACAAGGAACCCCGATGATCCGTTTTTCAGAAGTTCTGACTGCGTCCCCGCGCCGCCAGGAATAATCCCCAGACCCCGTTTAACGCCAAGCCGACCTCAACTCTATCTCACACTGCCATGATTCGACGCATCCCTCTCCAAGAAGACCTCGCCCTCAAGCGCCTTGTTTCCACCCCACGGGGTGACAAACAGAGCTTCTCGTGGCGCGAAGTTCTTGCCGCAGACACTGAAGACCCCTCCGCTTACCCGGAGATTACTATTCTTAGTGGACGCGAAGAGCGACAGTTCAGCCTGGCAGATGTGGCCGATGAGATTGGCAATGCCCTCACCGACCTCCTCCTTTCCCGTGAGGAACAGGATATCTTTAATGATCAGAACCGTGGATTCGTGGCAAATGTCGCCCATTCTGTCGCAAATCTCCTTATCGAACAGGTTCGGGGCGGTCGTTCCCTGCGTTTGTCGGAAAATGATCTTTCGCTTCTCATTGAAAAGGCTTTGATTGAAAACAATGCGCATGATGTTGCAAAAAGCCTCGTATTTAATCGTTCCGTGAAAACTCAGGGCACCGTCGAAATCAATGCGGAGAGCTCCGCGCCGATCACCGTCCGCCTTATCCGGCGCAACGGCCTCGTCGTGCCATGGAATGAAATGAAGATCGAGATCGCCTGCCGCAAGGCGTTTCTCTCCGCGAAGATTGATCCTTCCGCCGCAGGCTCCGTCGCCCGTGGTGTCACCGAGCGCATCCGCACTGGCGATTCCGCCTTCATGCACATCGAAGACGTGCAGGATCTCGTGCAGGAAGAACTCATGCGCCAGGGCCACTACAAGGTCGCTGAGAGCTACATTCTTTACCGGGATCAACGTGCGCGCCTTCGTGAAGAAGACGCCAGCCAGCCACAGGAAGAAGTTCAGCAGGATTCTCTCATCGTTGTCCGCGGCAAAGACGGACAAAGCATTTTCTGGGATGGCTCGGAACTCAAGAAGCGTATCCAGTTTGCCTCCATCGGGCTCCATCTCGATATGGAAGCACACGATATCGAGCGCGAACTCCGCCGCTCCATCGGCACCGAAATTACCGACGAAGGCCTCAAGAGCACGATCATTCTGAATGCCAAGTCGCTCATCGAAAAAGATGCCGACTTCGCGAAATTCGCTTCCCGCATCCTCCTCTCCTACATCTACGAAGAAGTCCTCGACTGGCAGATCATGCGCGATGGAATCGAAGGCCTTAAGGCCGCCCACCGCGAAGCCTTCAAGACCTACCTCCGGCACGGCGTCGCCATTGAGCGCCTCAGCCCGAAGATGCTTTCCTATAATATCGATAAACTCGCCGATGCCCTCGATCCCTCCGCGGATCTTGATTTCGATTACCTCGGCATCCAGACCCTCTACGATCGCTACCTCATTGTTGATAAAACCAATCAGGGATCGCCACGCCGCATCGAGACTCCGCAGTTCTTCTGGATGCGTGTCTCCATGGGCCTCTTCATCGATGAACCGAATAATCGCGAAGACTGGGTAGCCCGTCTATACGCACTCTACAAAGGTCGCCGCTTCTGCTCATCCACGCCTACGCTTTTCAATTCCGGCACACCGCACAGCCAGCTCTCCTCGTGCTATCTCTACAAGGTGGACGACAGCATCGAGTCTATCATGCAGCGCGGCATTGCGGAAAATGCCTACCTCTCGAAGTGGGCAGGCGGTCTCGGCGGTTCGTGGACATCCGTCCGCGGCACCGGCAGCTACATCAAGGGAACGAACGGCGAGAGCCAGGGCGTCATCCCCTTCCTGAAACTGCACAATGACCAGCTCGTCGCCGTAAACCAGGGCGGCAAGCGCCGCGGCTCCGGTTGCGCCTACCTTGAGACATGGCACAACGACATCGAGGATTTCCTCGAGCTTCGCAAAAACACCGGCGACGACCGCCGCCGCAGCCATGACATGAATACGGCGAACTGGATTCCCGATCTGTTCATGAAGCGCATGGAAGCCCGCCAGAACTGGACGCTCTTCCGCACAAATGAAGCCCCGGATCTCCACGAGACCTACGGCAAGAAATTTGAAGAACGCTACGAGCATTACGAGCAGCTCGCCCGCGAAGGAAAAATCTATGGCAAGGAACTCCCCGCCATCGATCTCTGGAAGCGCATGCTCAAGATGATCTTCGAGACCGGCCATCCATGGATCACCTTCAAGGACCCGTGCAATGTCCGCAGCCCGCAGGATCACGCCGGCGTCATCCATTCGTCGAATCTCTGCACCGAGATCACGCTGAATACCAGCGAAGACGAAACCGCCGTCTGCAATCTCGGCTCGGTCATTCTCGATACGCACATCAAGGAAGATGGCACGCTCGATCTCGTGATGTTGAAAGACACCATCGATGTCGCCGTCCGCGCGCTTGATAACGTCATCGATATCAATTTCTACCCCACCGAGCCTGCCAAGCGCAGCAACCAGCGTCACCGCCCGATCGGTCTCGGCATCATGGGTCTGCAGAATGCCCTGTTTAAGAAAGAGCTTAGCTTCGCAAGTGATGAAGCCGTAGAATTCAATGACGAATTCATGGAAGCCATCGCTTTCTTCGCCTACAGCGCCTCCAGCGATCTCGCTGAGGAACGCGGCGTCTACAGCTCCTACCACGGCTCCAAGTGGGATCGCGGCCTCCTCCCGCTCGATACCGTCGATCTCCTCGAGCAGGAACGCGGCCTCATCATCGACGTGCCACGCGGCTCCCGTATGGACTGGACTCCGCTCCGCGCGAAGATCAAGAAGCACGGCATGCGCAACTCGAATGTCCTCGCCATCGCGCCTACCGCCACTATTTCGAATATCATGGGCACCACCCCATGCATCGAGCCGAACTACAAGAACCTCTACGTAAAGAGCAACCTCTCCGGAGAATTCATCGTCCTCAATCGCGAGCTCGTCATCGATCTCAAGAAAGAAGGCCTCTGGAATCAGGACATGGTCGACCAGCTCAAATACTTTGATGGTGAACTCGCCGACATCCCGAACGTTCCCACGCATCTCAAGAGGAAACACCTCACCGTGTTCAGCGTGGACTTCAAATACATCGTCGATGCCGCCGCGCGCCGCCAGAAGTGGATCGATCAGTCCCAGTCCGTAAATCTGTTCCTTGAAGTGCCCGATCTCAAGGCCCTCAGCCACATGTATCGCGCCGCATGGCACAAAGGACTCAAGACAACGTACTACTTGCGCACGCTCGGAGCCTCCACCATCGAGAAATCCACTGGCCAGGCACAGAAGGAAATCCGCGGCTTCATCGGCCAGGCACAGGAAGCCGAAGTCGTCGAAGTTACGGAGATCAAAGAGGAATTCACCGCCGACGAAAAAGCCGCCTGTTCCCTACAGGCCCGCATGAACGGCGAAGAATGCGAATCCTGCCAGTAACCATTAATTTAATAAATGGTAGGGAGGGTTGTCCCTAACCCTCCCACTTATTTCCTAATCTTCGTAGGGACGGCTCAAAAAGCCGTCCCTGCTATTTTAAAAATGAATCTACCTTTTGCACAAACCCCTCTTTAGGTAGGGCTGCCTCACCGGGCCCGCCGCTCAGATATAAAAATATGAAATCATTTTCCACTTCTCCCTTTGCGTCCCTTAGCGGACTTCGCGTGAGGCATTTCCTCCTCCTCGCCCTACTGGCCGCAACCGCCTGCACGGCCAGTGCCGCAGACCCCACGCACATCGTCGCAAAAGGCATGACGCAGACCGTTACCGTAAAGCGCGTCCCCTACACCATCGAAGCCACACAAGCCCCCTACAAGGCAGACACCGCCGCTAATGCAAATAACGCAAAGCCACCCTGCGGGTCTGACAATGGCAAAGTGACACCAAAATTCATCTGCACATCGCTCAGCATCACGATCGATGGAAAGAAAATGGAACTTCCAGAAAAAGCATTCACCGACCTGAGCGACATTACAGCCTTTAAGTCTCCCTCCTTCGAAATGGGCCACTGGCTAGTCCCCGTAAAAGGCGGACACGAAAGCGCAGCCTACGAAGTCGAATACATGTTCAAAGACACCAAGCTCATCGAGCGCGGCTACCTCGGCCGCGTCCCCGGCCTAAAATGGACCAAGATTGTTTGGCAGCGGGATAAGTATTAGTTAATTATAAATTTACCGGGAGTTTGAAAAGGACGGCTTGCTATATGATTCTAATGATGAAGTTTCGCCAGCATTACAGCAAAAAGGTAAAAAATAGATTTTTTACTAACTTTCTTCTCTTCATTGCAATAGGGGCCCTATTTCCAGTAAGCGCCATCCGTGCAGAATCGTCCACGCTTCAACAAACACC
>JBDSIH010000141.1:0-7344 GCA_039918055.1 Chthoniobacterales bacterium | reverse complement strand
TTCCGCATCAGCCTCAGGTTGTATCCACGTGATGTCTGACGCGGAGGTCTTCGAAAATCATTCGCTGTACTCGCGTGTCGTCCGGGCTTCACCCAGGCGCGAAGGATGAATTTTTGAAAATAAAAATACCGGGTGAAATGTGCCCTGAAACCGTTTCGTTTTATTTAAAATAGTGAAAAATATATCCATCTTCGTTTTTGCCACCACGCTTTACATTGCACTCGCCGGAGAAATCTTTGCAGGAAGTTTTAATATTACCTCCGGCACGACTACATCCGCGCAAACGCTCAGCAGCGGACAAACCGGTCTGGTTGGCTCTGCAGGTACGCTTTCGGTAAGCGGGTCCAATAACTCCATCACAGTTACGGGCAATGCGACGATTACCAATAACGGCATTATCAACCAGACCGGTTCCGCCCGGGTGATTCGCGATAATACCGGCGGACTTACACTTTCCGTCATGAATAATGCCGGAGCATCCATGCAGGCTGCGGATAGTGACGTGATCCAAATGAATAAGAGCAACAGCAATATTACGGTGGATAACTATGGCAGTATGGTCTCCGTGAACGCCTCCGTCGGAGGTTCGCAGGCGATAGATTTTAATGCCATTACAACAGGAACGAACATCCTCAACAATTACTCCAGCGGGCTGCTTAAGGCGACGGCTGCGGATGCGGTCCGCCCCGGAGTCAATGGCACGATCAACAATGCAGGCACTATTCAGGCCATTCCGATTTCCGATGTCACCAAACCCGGAGACGCCACAAGCAGTGATGGTATTGACGCTCAGTCCAATAGCGGGGTGCAGATCACCAACAGTGGAAGCATTTCCGGCCGGCATGGAATCACCGGTGGCGAAAGCGCATCCAACTTCACGATCTCCGTAACGAATAATGCCGGGGGCACGATCACCGCCGTCAATGGAGCGGGTATTAATATCGACGGGAACCTCAGCAGTGCGTCCGTAGTTTCACATGTCACGGTCATTAACAACGGAAGCATCATTGGAAATTTTGACAGCGCGCATTACACCACGGGAGACGGAGACGGGGTCGATATTGACGGCATCGCAACGATCACCAACAACGGTATCATCCGCGGCGTAGGGGCATCCGGAAACGGCTCGGACAGCCTGGCCAATAATTCTGAAGGCGTCTCCATCGGCGGTGGCACGATTATCAATAATGCCGGCGCGGAAATCTGCGGTCAGAACCCCACCGCAAGCGGAGCGGAGGGCCACGGGATTCTCGTGGATAACTCCAGTGCCGGAGATGCCTTTTCAGCAACTACGGTTACCAATGCAGGCCTAATCCGTGGATATACTGGCTATGCGATTAAGATGATCGGAACATTTAACGATACGGTCACAAACACTGCGGGCGGCACAATCCGCGGAGCGGGACCCGGCGCAGCCATTCAGACGGGCGGTGGCAGTGATACTCTGACAAATCGTGGCGCCGTCATTGGCGATAATGGCCAGGCAATTGATCTTGGAGACGGGGATGATATTATGATTATCGAAGGCGGCAGCGCTTCCATCACAGGAAGTATTTCCGGAGGCGCAGGAACAAATGCGCTCACAATCAATCCGGGTGCCGGCAATACCTTCACAATCAGCAATTCCGTTTCCAACTTCAACACGATGGAAATAAAATCCGGCACCACCGTACTCGATGGCGCAAACCGCATCACCTCCGCCACCGCATTGACACTCAACGGAGGCACCTTGCAGACAAGCAATATTGCTACTGCCAATGGTCAGGAGTTTTCCAGTTTCAGCCTCATGGCAAATTCAATCCTGGATATCAGTGGCACCACGTCGCTGACTTTCAATGATTTTGGCACCTTTACCACAGATGCAACTCTTTCGATCCTGAACTATGACGCAGCCCTGTCTCCGGATTATGCCATACGGTTTCTTGGTAACTTTACTTCGGACATAAGCTTTCTCGCATTTATTCAGGGCACAAACGTCGACGGGCTGGTGGCTTCCATCTATTATGATGGCACTTATACCGACGTAATACACGTGGTCGCTGCGCCTGAACCCGGCACACTCGTTTATCTCATCCTGCCACTTGCAGGATTGTTTGTTTACTATCGGCATCGTGCTCCGCGGCAACAATGTAACAAACTTGTTACCCGATAACCGTTGGCGCTTTTTTCACGGCTGTTAATTTCCTTTCAGCTTCAAGATGTATTCCGCGCGAAATTCAACGCGGGAGGCTTCGGAAATTCATCATGGCTGTTTCTCGCGTGTTGTCGGGGCTTCACCCAGGCGCGATGTGGTGAATTGCCGATAAAGTGTAATGCACCTTTTATGGTGCGCCTATAACCATCCAATACAATCAAAACATCCGCTATCATGAAAAAATTACTATTAACCCTGGTCGCGATTGCCGCATTTTCCGGCGCTGCGCAGGCAGCTCCTTTAATCGAAATCACCGAATTTATGTATAACGGTCTTGGTGCTGGCAGCATCGGTGAATATCTGGAACTGACAAACATGGGCTCAACCGCCATCAACTTCTCCGGCTGGAGTTTTGACGACAGCACCCGCACCGCCGGCTCCCAAAGCCTCTCCGCCTTCGGCCTCGTGCTGCCAGGCCAATCCGTCATCCTCACGGATGATACGGCTGCCCATTTTAAAACAAACTGGGGCCTGGGTGCTGCAGTAGTTGTTATTGGTGGTAATAGCGACAATCTCGGACGCTCCGATGAAATCAATATATACGATGCCTCAAACGTCCTGGTGGATCGTTTGACCTACAACGATCAGGGCAGTGGAAACGTCGCCGGTCCGCGCGCTAATGGGATAAGCGACTGGGCACCTGTGGGCGCTCTGGCTGCCAATAATGCGTCTCTCTGGCGCGCCTCCACTCTGGTGGATGGCAGTGGTTCCCACACCTCTTTGGCGGGTGAACTCGGCAGTCCGGGCACTTATCAATTCGCACCCACTCCGGTGCCGGAGCCATCGGTTTATGCACTACTGATCGCCTCCATCGGCCTGCTGCTCATCGTAATTCGTATTAAGAAAGCTTAACTACCCACTGAATCACAAAACAAAAACCCCGCTCCGATTTTAGGAGCGGGGTTTTTGTTTTTGAAAAGCTCCTCCTACTCCCGATCCAGCAAATGATTTACCAGTGCAAGGGATGCAGCACCGCGGTTGCCACCATAGCTCTTCATCGCATAACCCTGCGGGAGATGAATAGAAACAAGGCGACACATCCTGCGGCTGTTTACTCTTGAGAATTGTCGGAAATAGCAACACTTTAGCCATTCAGGCTATTGTCTGAATCCATGCGCTCTGTAATTTTATTTTTCATGGCGGTGATCGCCCTTGCGATGATACCTGCACCACTATTTGCCACCTATGATCATGTAGTCGTCGTGATGCTGGAGAACCACAGCTATCAGCAAATTCTGGATTCCCCATCGGCCTCCTATATTAATACTGTCCTGCGTCCTGAGAGCGCCAATATCACGCAGTCCTATGGCGTCCAGCACCCCAGCCAGCCGAATTATTACTGGCTATTCTCCGGCTCGAACCAGGGGATCACTACTGATACCGCACCGACGGCGCCTGTTTATTCCACTCCCAATCTTTACACCTCTCTTACTGCGGCCGGCCAAAGCTTTGGGGGCTACGTGGATGCCTATCCCGGACCGACCAATCTTTATTCTGATACGGATAATTACGTAACGCGCCATGTACCCTGGCTTGGATTTACCAATGTCCCCGCCAACCTGACCCAACCCTTCACAAGCTTTCCAACCAGTGGGGTCGGCTATGCTGCGCTGCCCACCGTATCCTTTGTTATCCCCGGTCTTGATCACGACATGCATGATTATAACAGCACGGGTTCGGAGGTTGAAAATTCCGCCGAATCGGAAATCGCCATCGGCCTTGGAGACGCATGGCTGCGGGCCAATATTGATTCCTACGTGGAATGGGCCAAGGCGAATAACAGCCTGCTCATCCTTACCACGGATGAAGACTCCACGGCGGATTGGATCACTCCGCCACTGACAGTGAAAAATGCAGATGACTATACCAGCCCGGATGACGGACCAAATCCTTCCGGCGTGAGCGGTCCCAACCAGATCACGACTTTGTTTGTAGGGGCAAATATTGTTGCCGGTGATTACAGCGAGGGCAATGGCACCACCAATGTGAATGTTCTTCGCACCATCGAATCCTTTTATGGACTCACGCCCAGCGGGGATCAGGCTCCCCTCGCCACCGCAGCCGGCATTGGCGATGGACCAATCACGGATATTTTTGCCGTGCCAGTGCCCGAGCCGTCATCCATCACATTGCTACTGTTAAGTGGAGTTTTCTGCGTCCTGTTTTTACGAAAACAGTCCTTTAAATCCTGTTAATACTCACGATCCAACAAGTGGGTTGCCAGCGCAAGAAGCGTGGAGCCACGTTTTCCAAAAGGCTTCAGAGCGGAGATCGCTTCCGTTGTCAGGCGCTTTGCTTCACGACGGGATGCGGCAAGACCGAGAATGGATGGATACGTGCTTTTCTTCGCATCGATATCCTTACCTGCGCTCTTGCCAAGTTTTTCACTCGTTTGCGTGACATCGAGAATATCATCAATGACCTGAAAGGCCAAACCCAGGCGCGCGCCAAATGTCGTGAGCGCTTTCAGTTGGGCAGGCGTCGCATTGGCCGCCATCGCGCCCAAGCGAAAGGACGACGTCAATACCGCCGCCGTCTTGCATTCGTGAATCCACTGTAGATGAGCGCGTGAAATTTTGCGCCCTTCGGCTTCGATATCCGCGACCTGACCGGCGATAAGTTTCTGACTTCCCGCGGCATCGGCAAACTCGACCAGATAATCTTTCGTGCCGTAGCGTTTCGTGGGCTTTGTTTGCGCGAGAATGGCAAAGGCCTCCGTAAGCAAGGCGTCACCCGCAAGAACGGCGATCGCATCTCCAAAAACTTTGTGCGAAGTAGGCCGACCACGGCGGAAATCATCATCATCCATGCACGGAAGATCATCATGAATGAGTGAGTAGGTATGCAGACATTCAACCGCACAGGCCGGAGCAAGAGCAGATGCCACCGCGCCTCCGCAAGCCTCTGCCGCAGCGAGACAAAGAACCGGACGCAAGCGCTTGCCGCCCGCGAACAAACTATAATGCATCGCCTTATGAATCGTTGCGGGTCGCACCTTCACCGCAGGCAGAAAGGATTTCAGCGCACGGTCGATTTGCTTGCAGCGATTTTCCAGATAGTCAGCGAGATTCATTCAGAGTCTGGAGATTCAAGCAGGGTGCGGGACGCGATCAAGCTCAGAAGAAGCCTTCTGATCTAAAATGTGTTTTGCTCCACAAACGCTCGCCATTTCACTTTTTCGTAACCTTACAAATCAATGCGGATGCCGCCGAACAAGTATGGCTTATCCTGGCAAATCATTCCCACCCTCCTGGAAAAACTTCCGCAGGCTAAAAATCCCGCAAAGCCGAATGCGCCTGAAAAATACTTAAGATGACTAAAATCGAAATAGAAGTCTTAACGCAAACGCATAAGGGAAAGTAAATACTTCTCTGTAAAGAGCGGCATTTCCCCTTAGCATATCCATGTCCGGACTAAGCTTCCGTATCGCTGCGCCCGATCTGCACGTCATGACGTGACCTGATATTCGTTTTCCTAATGAGGGGGCCGTAGTGAGTAGCAGTAGCGATCTTTAATAGAAGATCGTGGCTACTAAAAACAAAACTCACCAATGAATACTCTCCGCAGTGTAATCTCTCATGACTTATCCCACTGGCAGGATCCTGAAAAAATTTCTGCTCTACCCTTGTTTCCTAAATATAAGCACCGGCATCATCGACACTTTAAAAGTGGGTTTTATTTTTTCACTTCCTATGCGCCTTCGCTGACACGTGCGCATTCGGTGCTAATTGTGCTAGCCAGTGTGATCCTGCTATGGATTATGTCCATGGTCTTTCTCTGCGCTTTTATCCCGACTGGGACGGCGGAACTCAACCATGGAGGAGAACCTAATCTGAGCCTTAGTATTAAATGAGCATTTCCCCTTTCCATACGAATACCCAAAAAACTCCGCACTCGACCGTATCCTCATCTAAAACGAACGACAAAGACTCTACATTTCGCATTCTTGTCGTGGATGACGATCCTCTCATCTGCCAGATCAATAAGAAGATGCTGGAATACTCCGGTTACAAGGTCGTTACGGCCACCAGCGCACTCACAGGCCTTAAAGAACTACAGGAAAAGCCTTATGACCTCCTGATTACGGATAACTCCATGCCGGAGGTCACCGGGCTGGAAATGGTTAAAACTCTTCGTGCGCGGAATGTGACATTACCGATCATTATGGCCTCCGGAAATGAAGAGAATGAAATTCCGCTGAATCCTGAGCTGCGAATCAGCGCTTTTCTGCTGAAGCCCTACACCATGCCGCAACTCATTCAGGCGGTAAAGGATGCTCTGTGGGCCGCGCTTATTTAGCTTGTTAAAAAACTCTCAGGTCCAAGACTGACTCCTGTATGAATACCCCCACCGAAAATCAGGAAATCACTGTCGGACAGTGGATTATCACCTTCATCCTTCAGGCCATTCCCATTGTGGGAATCGTCATGATCATCATCTGGGCCATTGGAAATAATGTCCCGGTCTCAAAGAGAAACTATGCGCGCGCGATATTGATTCTTCTCGCCGTTGTCATCGTCATCGGAATCGTCGTGGGATTGCTGGGCGGACTTGCCGGCCTCGCCATGGCGAAACATCAATCCGAGTTGTTGATGCAGTTGCTCTAATTTAACGTCGCTCTCTGTAAAGACGCCCATACTACATGGGCGTCTTTACGCGTACGGAATAGTGCTCTATGGTCATGGCTATGGAAAATCACGATGTGCATCAGCGACAAAAAGACCGTGGCTCCAGCTGGAAGAATTACATTCCGCTGCTTGTCATCATAGCGCTGACGCTTCTCGCGGCATGCGCGAAGCAGGTGGCGTATAATCACATCGACCTGGCAGTGGGTGGAAATGGCAACTGGAACCGGATGACATGGATGCATGACTTTATGGGTTTCTTTCTCGTCATTTTTTCCATGTTCAAGTTTTTCAACATGGAAGGATTTGCCGATGGATTTCAGATGTATGACCTGCTCGCAAAGCCGTTCCGTCCCTATGCGTACGTCTATCCTTTCATCGAGCTCGGCCTGGGCCTTGGCTACCTGTCGTATTGGCAGCCGAAGACCATATACATCGCCACGATTGTCGTGATGCTCTTCGGCTCACTGGGCGTCTTCAATGCGCTGCGCAAAAAGCTGGATATCGAATGCGCATGTCTGGGAA
>JBDSIH010000140.1:0-4460 GCA_039918055.1 Chthoniobacterales bacterium | reverse complement strand
GATATTTTCCACCACCACAATGGCATCATCCACCACAAGACCGACGGAAAGCACGATGGCAAGCAACGTAAGTAGATTGATCGTAAAGCCCGCGATCAGCATGAGAAACGCCGCGCCAATCAATGATACAGGAATGGCGATAACCGGGATAATGACGGCCCGCACCGAGCCAAGGAAAAGAAAAATCACGATGATAACGATCACCATTGTCTCCATCAGGGTCTTCACGACGTCGTGGATCGCACTGTCGATATAGACGGTGGAATCGTAGGCAATCTTTGCATTCATGCCGGCGGGAAGCTGTTTCTGAATATCAGGCAGGGCCTCCCGCACCTTGCGCACAACGTCGAGAGAGTTTGCCGTGGGCAACACCCAAACGCCCACGAAAGTGGCCTTTTCGCCGCTAAACCGCACATCTTCATCATAACTCGCCGCGCCGAGTTCAACATCCGCAATTTCCCCAAGACGCACAATGACGCCCTTATCCTGCTTCACGACCAGGTCGCGAAATTCCTCCGGCGAGCGCAGATCGGTATTCGCAGCAAGATTAATGGTGATCATAGACCCCTTGGTCTTGCCCAATGCTGAAAGATAATTGTTTCCACGCAACGCATTGGCGACATCGCCCGGGGAAATGTTAAGCCCTGCCATTTTTTCCGGCTTCATCCAGATGCGCATGGCAAAAGTCCGGGCGCCAAGAATGTCGGCACGCTGAACTCCGCTGATCGCCGTGAGCTTCGGCTGAACGACACGCGTGAGGTAATCCGTGATTTGATTCGGATCGAGATCGTTCGAATAGAAACTCAGATACATGGCCGCGATGCGATCATCGGCCGTCTGAAGTTCAATCTGTGGTGCTTCGGCCTCGGGCGGCAAATCATTGCGCACCTGAGCGACCTTAGCCTGAATCTGCGTAAGAGCGGCATTCGCATCGTAGTTCAGCTTAAGGTGCACATTGATCGAACTAAGACCCTGCGCACTGGAGGAATCGATGTAATCAATACCATCCGCACTGGCAATTACGCGCTCCAGAGGAACCGTGATGAACCCACGCACGAGATCAGCATTTGCGCCCACATACACAGTGGTGACTTTAATAACTGCGATATCGCTACGCGGATATTGCCGCACATTAAGAGTGCGAATGGACTGAAATCCCGCGAGGAGAATGACCAGGCTGACCACCATCGCCAGCACCGGACGTTTAATAAAGAGATCGGTAAATTTCATCAGGTGTCTTCAGGCTTGGGATTCGGGTCGTTTGGCACCTTGATTTTGTTATTCACCAGTACCTTTGCGTCATTGCGAAGTTTGAAAACACCGGAGGTTACGACTTCCTGCCCCGCTTTAAGACCGGAGAGGATTGCGATCTGGTCGCCACGGGTTTGCCCGATCTTTACGAATATCTGTTTTACAATCTTGGAGACTTTCCCATCAACTGCCTTGCTATCCTCAATCACAAAGACGGAATTGCCGTAAGGCGCGTAGCTGATTGCAGAGGAAGGAACGACGATGGTCTGGCTTGCAGGCATGGGCAGGTCGATGTCCACAAACATTCCGGGACGTAACTTGCCGTTTGCATTAGAAATCGTTCCCTGCACCTGAATGTTCCGCGTCGACTCATCTACCAGAGAGTTTATCGCATTCAGTGTTCCTTTGAAATTCTCTTTTCCGATGCCCTTGACTATTACATCCACCGGCTCGCCGATCTTCAAACTGTCCAGAAACTGCTGAGGCACCGCGAAATTCACATAAATCGGATCGAGGGATTGGAGTGGCACGACTTTCTTGCCGCTCTCGAGATACTCCCCGACATTGACCCCGCGAATACCCAGGACTCCGTCGAATGGAGCACGAATGGTTTTCCGCGCGATCATTGCCTCCATCTCGTGCACATGTGCCAATGCCTGTTGATACTCGGCAACAACAGCATCGTAATCCGACTTGGAGCTTACACGCTTGTTATAAAGATCATTACTGCGCTGCATGTTCAGCTCCGTAAGCTTGAGCTTGGCCTGCGCGGAAGCCAGCTGGCTCTGCTCCTGCTGCGTATCGATCTGCACCAGCAAGTCCGCTTTTTTAACATGCGCACCGGACTCAAACGTAATTTGCGACACGATACCGGGAAGATCCGCCGACACGATTACGCCATTAACTGCCTGTAAACTACCCACTGCCTTCACGACCGGCTTCCATTCCTCCTCTTTCACGGTCATGGATGTGACCGCTTCCGGCGGCATTTCAAATTTTTGGTGCATTAGGCCCCATATCTGAAGCGCCTTAAATCCAACCAGTGCGACAATTACCGCGATCGTGACCGCTATCGAAAGCCAAATTACTTTTGTTCTATTCATCCTATTCTTGTTTTCTTTTTCTGCTGCGTATTGGCGTGATGGGAGGATCGTTCTTTTTCAGAGAGGTGGGTTTTGATTTTCTGCATCGATGCGACCACCTGCCTGCGCTCCTTCTCATCAAGGACTCCTGTCATCTCTGATACGCTTTTAAAATATCCCGGTGCAACTTTATCCAGCAGTTTTTTACCCTTATTGCTCAACTGCACAAATATAATACGCCGGTCCTCCTTGCTGGCAATGCGCTCAATCAATCCGTCGCGCTCCAGAGAATCAAGCAACCCCGTCACCGTCGCCTTACTCACTGCCAATTCTGCGGCTACATCGGAAGATTTAATCTTCTCATCCGATTCACTTAAAAACATTAAGACCACAAACCGAGCCTGACTCAGGTTATAGGGTGCAAGATACTCGCTCTCCTTTTCGGCCAAAATGTCGACCGTATGCAGAAGATTTAAAAAAACCTCGCATGCCGATGGATCCAGCCCGGGATAGCACTGCGATGCCTCAATGAGGCATTCGTAGCGTGGCAGTTCTTTTAAGAGCATTCTTCTCATGAATCAAAAAAAGCCCTCGGTGCTTAATGCAATTAAAGGCTTATTTCCTTAATAATAAGGCGACTTACCATTATCAAGTGAAATAGTGAAATTAACCAATTTCCTAGTGTAGAATATCTATAAATGTTCTCCGGCGAGCACATCTGTTTTACCCAGAGGAATGGCAAACGGCTCGAGAGGCATCGGATCATTGTGATCCAGAAAAGACTCACAAATATCGAAAAATTCTGCCTCGCTCGTCGCACGGCGGATCGCATGAAGAAACTTTCCAGTAGGCTCCACTCCGAGACCGAGGAAGTTAAGATACTTCTTCATTTTCTGCACCTTCGCGGACTCCTTCACGCCTGTCGGACACGTCATTTCATAAAGCGCCCGAACGTAGTTCAGAACATCACTGCCCATGGGTTGAAATATCGTTTCTCCGCGATGAAGCTGGCGAATCTGCTCAAATAACCAGGGGTTTCGAATTGCCCCGCGCCCGATCATCAAACCGCGCGCTCCGGTAAGTTTTAAAACATCACTTGCTTTTTGCGCGGAGTAAATATTTCCATTCGCCAGCACCGGACATGGCAGTTCCTCCACAGCACGGGCAATAAAATCATAATGCACTTCGCTCCGATATGCCTCGGATACCGTTCGCCCATGCACCGTGAGAAGATCCAGCGAGTGCCTGGAGAAAATAGGCAGTAGCTCCTCAAAAACCGCCGGAGAATCAAACCCTAGTCGGGTCTTTACCGTAAAAGGAATTTTCACCGCCTCACGCAATGCACCAAGAATGGCATCCACCCGCTGCGGGTCGCGAAGCAATCCCCCACCCGCGCATTTGCGATAAACAACAGGAGCGGGACATCCAAGATTCAGGTCAATACCGGCTACAGGATGCTTCTGCAACTCCTGCACCGTGCGGATGAGTGATGGAATATGATTACCGATCATCTGCGCGATCACCGGCTTGCCAGTCGGATTTTCAACAACGGAGCGCAGGATGTGCTTATCAAGAGAGGAAGTTTCGTAAACCCGGAAGTACTCCGTGAAGTAAAGGTCCGCTCCACCGTAATCAGTCATCAACTTCATAAAGCCGAGATCCGTGACATCCTGCATCGGCGCAAGAGCAAGGACTGGCGTGTCTTTACTTAGCGCTGTTTTTAAATCTAAAACCGGATTCACCTTATTCCTTTTCCTTTAGCCAGTTCACTGCGCCATGTGCCGCATAAGTTCCCGATGCAAAACAACCCTGTATCAGATAGCCGCCCGTTGGCGCTTCCCAATCGATCATTTCCCCCGCCACAAAAACTCCGGGAATACGTTTCAACATAAGATTATTGTCCAGTTCCTTCCATGGAACTCCTCCCGCAGATGAGATGGCTTCGGCTAAAGGGCGCGGTTGCGTAAGCGGAATTTCACATCGCTTTACTCCCTGCGCAAGCGCCTCCGGAGATACCTGCGATTCCTTTGTGAGAAATTGAGACAGGATACTAAACGCTCCCGGACTTAACTTCCACCGCTGCCGTGCTTCCAAAAGAAAATTACGGGTAATGGGACCCATCTTTTT
>JBDSIH010000139.1:0-3379 GCA_039918055.1 Chthoniobacterales bacterium | reverse complement strand
CGACGACGATCGACCCCGTTGCGGACGTGCTGGCGCTGAAAGACGCACTGGGCATTCCTGTGCTGCCAAAAGTAATGGAATGTTTCGATATTTCGAATATCACCACCACGCATATTGTCGCCTCCATGGTACGTTTCAAAAACGGCGTGCCGGATCGCGCGAACTATCGGCGGTATCGTATTCGAACCGTAAAGGGACAGGATGACTTTGCGAGCATGGCGGAAGTGGTGAGGCGGCGTTACGCACGCGTGCTTACCGAAGCAAACGGATCGGCGGGAGAGGATGCAGAGTATAATCAGGAGCCTATTATTGAGGCCATGGAGCGCATAAAAGCGCAGTTACCTATTACGCTTCCCGACCTGATCATTGTGGATGGTGGAAAAGGGCAGCTCGGCATGGCGTGTCGGGAGCTTCAGCGTCTTGGCCTGCACGATCTTCCGATTATCGGGCTGGCGAAGGAATTTGAGGAAATCTATCGCCCCGGTCGGCCGCTGCCACTCCAGCTTCCCGAGGATTCCGGCGCACTGCGTCTCCTCCAGCGTATTCGCGACGAGGCGCACCGTTTTGCCAATGCCTACCACAGCCTGCTTCTCAAGAAGCGGATCAGTGAAAGCGCGCTGGATGAGATTCCCGGCATCAGCTCAAACCGCAAGAAGGCCCTGCTTGCAAAATTCGGTTCGGTCGCCCGTGTCCGCAAAGCCTCTGCCGACCAATTGGCGGAGGTCGAGGGCATCAGTCCGCGCCTTGCGGAGGAAGTCATCAGCTACCTCGCCCGTCAGAAATAGCATTTACAAAATCTGAAGATGGAAGAATCTGAGACTATCCAATTTGTTGATCTTCATTAAAATTTTATGACACCACTTGTCCTGCTCGTTGGCTTTCTCGGTTCTGGAAAAACATCCCTTTTGCGTAAGACGCTTCCCGCGCTTAAACAACGCGGCATTTTTTCCAAGGTCATTTTGAATGATTACCAGAATGCCAAAGTTGATTCCGCGTCACTTGCGGAAATGGCGGAGGCCATCGTGCCGATAGCCGGCAGCTGCGTCTGCTGTGAATCAAGTGAGGAATTGCTCAATGAGCTTCTGAAGGTTTCCGAAGCGGAGAAACAGATTCTTTTTGTCGAAGCGAATGGCACTACGGATTCGATGCAGATGATTGAGATGATCCTCTTCAACCCCCAAGTGAAGAGCCTTTATCATCCCGTTCTGCAGGTGACTGTCGCGGACTGCAAGCGCTGGCAGAAGCGCGTTTGGCATAATAATCTCGAAAGACTGCAGGCAAAAACCGCAACGCACCTTGTGCTGGGCTGGCAGGATACCGTTGGTGGCGGACGCGTAAACCATGTTCGCCGTGAATTGACGGAACTGAATCCCCAGGCGGAATTTGTGGATCATGAGCAGCTGCTCGGCGTGCTCGAGACTTCGCTAAATGCCTCCGTTCCTGCGGAGCATGAACATCACCACCATGAAGAAGGTAAGGAATGTGCGCATTGTGATCACGATCATGACCACGAGGGACATGACCACCACCACCATCACGACCATAATGAAGTGGCGCACGGATTTGTTTCCATTCAGTTCGAACCACCCGCCGATATTAGCCGTGAAGACCTGGTTGCGTGGTGGAGCGGCCTTCCGGATAACGTCCTTCGCGCGAAGGGTACACTTCCTTTACAGGGGGAGCCGGGACTTTGCTATTTTCAGGCCCTTGCCGGAGGAGAGAAACCTCATTTCGAAACGATCGAGCCAAATGAATGGACGCGATCACTTGTTGTATTGATCGGTTACGGAATTACGGAAGACGAATTGCAGGAACACGCCAACCGTATTCAGCCAGCGAGCGCAAATTAAAGATTAGTTTCCGCCGAGATCGCGCAGCACATTATGGGTGTCGTGCTTCCAGGTTTTCCATGAAGAGACATGTGCGCCATTTCCAAGAATCACGACGCCGGAATTTCTCCATAAGAGGACGGTTTTTTGTTTATTCGGGCGGAACCAATCCATAATAAACAAATCCTTCTTCATAGGGTTCTGACGAGGCAGGACAAAGATTTCCAGGTATTCCTTTCCCGGTGGTGCCATAATAACCTGAGAACCTTCAAACCGGATCCGGCAGCCTTCGGGTTTTTCTCCGCGGCGCATAGGAACTTCCTGCGGCCCCGGCGTAGCATCCTTAAATGCCCACCCTTTGGGAAGATAGGCTTTTAGGCAGCGGGCAAGACGCTCTCCATCGGAAGTGTTATTGACTACATCGCCGAAGGCGTGGTTTGCCGCAGCCATAAAAACGACGAGCGTTAATAGATGGAGAGGAAGCTTCATTCCAAATGTCCGCTCAGGCGCAGGGCAGTTACGATTTCGGCAGCGGCAGTGCTTCGGTTGAGTGCGTAGAGATGAATGCCAGGCGCGCCACGTTCCAGGAGCTGGCGACAGAAGGTTACAGTGTAAGCGATGCCTGCTTTGCGCGCCGCCACCTTGTCGCCGGTGAATGGCGCCATATGCTCGGCCAATGCAGGAGGAATATTTGCGCCGCAGATTTTGCAGAAGCGTTGCAGAGCATCCCAATCCACAACTGGCAAAATGCCCGGTAACACGCGCGGCTGGTCACCAAGCTCTTTTTCAAGATAGTCGAGCAGCTCGAAATAGCATTGCGGATCAAAAAAGCATTGGGTAATCGCCGCACACGCGCCTTTGCGGAATTTTTCAGCGAGATTTTTCCAGTCTGCCTCACGGCTTTCTGCATCCGGGTGTCTCTCCGGAAATGCGGCGCAGAGAATGCTGAGATCAGGGTTTTCGCGGATAAGCTCGATCAGATCACTAGCATAAGCGCAGCCGCCGTCGGTGGGAATGAAGCGCTCCTGTCCTTTTGGAGGATCGCCGCGTAAAGCAAGAATGTTCCGGATGCCTGCGTTGGAATATTCCTTCAGCAGTTCGCTTAGTTCTGCGCGTGTGGCATTGACGCAGGTAAGATGTGCCATGGCGCGAAGGCCGGTCTTTTCCTGAAGATGCACGACGAGTTCCCGGGTTTTTTCCCGCGTGCCGCCGCCTGCTCCGTAAGTTACAGAAACAAAGTCCGGTCCGAGTGCCGCAAGCTGGTCAATGGTATCTTCAAGCGTAAACCAGCCGCGCTCATTTTTTGGAGGGAAAAACTCAAAGGAAAGCGTCTGACTTTTCTTTTTAAATAAAGCTTCCAGGTTTGAATTTTCCATAAAAGTTCGAAGCCCGCGTGTCAGTGACTGTGGCATCCGCCGCCGCAGCAGGTATGGCCGGAAGGAGTCGGCATGGCAGCGCCGCCGCTGGTAATGGGTGCGAAGCCGCCGGAAATCACCCGGCGCACCGGCTTTCCTGTTTCGGGGTGCTTCGTAAGAGGCTTGTCATTCATA